>JBCCLS010000185.1:0-6681 GCA_039026835.1 Bacteroidota bacterium
AATAAATTTTGTCATAAATTTAAGAATAATGACCTAAAATGTTATTTTTTTGTTAAATTCCCAGCAAAATCTATTAAATCTAAATTTAATGTAACCTATTTACTATGAAAAACTTTACACTTTTTGTGCTGTTAGCCTTTATAATTCAGGTTTCAGCGCAAAATTCCCAGACAAACGGCCCCCGAAGTTGGAATATTCCAACAATTGACAAAGTAACTCCGATACAATTAAACAAGCCGAATCTTGCACCACTCAAAGCCGAAGATGCTATCAATGATTTAGACAAATCCAAACCATGGCGATTTGGATACGATCATCTGGTAAATTATGGCTTAGACAATGCCGGGCAATGGCATGAACTTCCTAATGGTGATCGTATTTGGAGAATTAATATTGTATCGCCAGGCGCGCTTACAATGAATGTTTTATTTGATTGGTACAAAATTCCAGTTGGAGGACAAGTATTTGTATACAACAACGATCGTTCAGAAATTTTAAATCCGTACACACATCTACACAACAGTCCAGAAGGAATTCTAGGAACATGGATGGTTACTGGTGAAAGTTTATGGATTGAATATTTTGAACCTAAAAAAGTAAAAGGACAAGGGCGATTAAATATTGGAAACATTATTCACGGATATAGAACAATCACTCACAAAAATGTACCAGGAAAAGCACTCAACGATTCTGGTCCATGTAATGTAGATGTAAATTGCGATATCTCTGGATTCAATTCGACTGCACACGATATCAAAGAAGATGTAAAAAGTTCGGTAGCCATGATTGTTGTAGGTGGTGGAACTGGAATTTGTTCTGGAGCCTTAGTAAACAACACCAACAACGATGGAACACCTTATTTCCTTACTGCAAATCACTGTTTAGGTGGTTCTATTGCAGGATGGGCATATCGCTTTAACTGGGCAAGTGATGCATCAGTTGCAGATTGTGCTACATTCGCCCCAAGTATCAACAACTCTTTCATTCAAACAGCAAGTGGTGGTATTTTGCGTGCTACAAACTCTGAATCTGATATGGCGTTGATTGAAATTAACGATACTGCATTCTTTACTGCCAACAGTGCAAATTTAGTGTGGGCAGGATGGAATCGTTCAACAGTTGATGTTCCTACGTTGACCGTGGGTATTCATCATCCAAGTGGAGATATTCAAAAAGTATGTGTCGATACAAACATTGCTACACGACAAGTAATTAACTTTAACGGAAATCCTACTACCGAAGTTTGGCGAATTGCGGATTGGGATTTAGGTGTGACTGAACCAGGATCGTCCGGTTCTCCATTATTTGATCAAAATGGTCTCATTATTGGAAAACTCTCAGGTGGATTTGCCGCGTGTTCAGGAACCAATGACAACAATCAAGAAGATTGGTACGGTCGTTTTGGTATTTCTTGGGATTTTAGTGCAGCTCCTTCACAACAATTAAAATTCTGGTTGGATCCTGCAGGAACCAATCCAGTATCACAAGGACAATTTCCGCCACTACAAGTGTTTGATTACGATGCAGCAATTACAGTATCAAATGTACCTTCAAACATTTGCAATGGAAGTATTTCACCAACAATCCGCATCAGAAATGCAGGAAACATTCAATTAACAAGTGCAACCATTATATACCAACTTGATACTGATACACCTGTAACCATCAACTGGACAGGAAGTTTGGCAACTGATGCTTTTGAAGACATTGCTGTAGGACCGTTGAATGTTACTGGAGTTGGATCGCATTCATTCTCAGCAACGGTTTCCAACCCGAATGGAAATACAGATCAGTCAAACTCAAATGACACCAATAATGCCAATTTCGAAATTCCTCAAGGATTTGAAACTTCTACCATTCGTGTCATCATTACACCAGATCGTTACGGCTCAGAAACAACTTGGACATTAGAAGATTCTAATGGCAATGTTGTTGGAAGCGGCGGTCCTTATACTACAGTAAACACCAATGGTACGCAGCCAGACGAAATTCAAGATGTAAGCATTTCTGTATTTGACGAATGTTACACATTTACACTTTTAGATTCGTATGGTGATGGTATTTGTTGTGCATATGGAGCAGGAACCTACCGATTGGAAGATGGCTCTGGAAACATATTAATCAATGGAACAGGAACGTTCTCAACAAGTATTGCGAATACTTTCAACGTAACAGATCCACTAAGTGTGGGTGAAAATACATTGGAAAGCAGTTTACGTATCTATCCAAATCCATCAACAGCAGACTTTACGGTAAACATTACGCGATTCTCAAACATAAGCTATGAAATTAGTAGTGTTACCGGACAACGCATACAATCAGGAACTTTCAATGAAGGGAACAATACATTGTCTATGCGAAACGAAGCAGCTGGTTTATATTTTATTAAAATCACAGACATGGACAGCAATATTAGTATCACTAAAAAAATAGTACGATACTAGACCCTGAACTATACCTTACACACACAGCATCAGTTTTTCATTGGAAAAGCGGATGTTTTTATTTTAAACTCATTTCTTCGTGAATAACTTTCACGGAAATCTAAAAGCATTTTTTTTAGACTTCGCTAAAATCGCTTACTTTTATAGCTCATTTACATGACAAATAATTATAACGATTGTACACCGAAATGTGTACGGTTTTTGGTAAAAAATATACGATTCACTAGAACTCAAACACATATTTCTAACCATACAAACTATTGTTATGTACTCTCTAATACAAATTTTGAACGGATGCAAAGCAAGGACCATTTTATTGAACATATTGAAAAAGGATATCATACCAAAGGCGAATACGTTACTATGGGCGCCGCTATGTATGAAGGTGAAACCATCACAAATTCCTATGTAAAAATTCCACTCAAAACCCTTAACAGACATGGCTTAATTGCTGGTGCCACAGGAACAGGAAAAACCAAAACATTACAAGTCCTAGCAGAAAACTTATCAGACAAAGGAATTCCAGTATTGTTGATGGATTTAAAAGGAGATTTAAGTGGTATTGCACAACCAAGTCCAGGACATCCAAAAATTGACGAGCGCCATGCAAAAATTGGGTTTCCATTTGAAGCTAACAATTTTCCTGTAGAAATTTTATCACTATCCGATCAAGATGGTGTGCGATTGCGCGCTACTGTATCAGAATTTGGACCTGTATTGCTCTCTCGAATTTTAGATTTGACGGAAACACAATCAGGAATTGTAGCAGTTGTTTTCAAATACTGCGACGATCATAAGATGCCTTTGCTGGATTTAAAAGATTTTAAAAAAGTATTGCAATATGCTACAGGCGAAGGAAAAAAAGAATTTCAAGAAGCATACGGGCGAATCTCTACTGCTTCTACAGGAGCAATTTTGCGAAAAATTATTGAGTTAGAACAGCAAGGCGCAGACTTATTTTTTGGGGAAACTTCCTTTGAGGTAAACGATCTTGTTCGAATTGATGAAGAAGGACGCGGCTATATCAATATTATTCGATTGACGGATATTCAAGACAGACCCAAATTATTTTCAACCTTTATGTTGAGTCTTTTGGCTGAAATTTACGAAACTTTCCCTGAGCAAGGTGACAGTGGACGACCAGAATTGGTGTTGTTTATTGATGAAGCACATTTGATATTCAAGCAAGCATCCGATGCGTTGTTAGATCAGATCGAAAGTATTGTGAAACTCATCCGATCTAAAGGGATTGGACTGTATTTCGTAACACAAAATCCAACAGACATTCCAGAAGCTGTTTTGGGACAATTGGGACTCAAAATACAACATGCATTACGTGCATTTACTGCCAAAGATCGTAAAGCTATCAAATTGACCGCAGAAAATTATCCTGATTCTGATTTTTACGATACTACTGCTGTACTAACTTCTCTAGGAATTGGAGAAGCGTTGATTTCTGCTTTGGATGAAAAAGGACGTCCAACACCTTTGGCTGCCACGATGCTGCGCGCACCAATGAGTCGTATGGATGTGTTGACGCCAAAAGAGCTTGCCGAAGTGATCGACAATTCGAAATTGGTTAAAAAATATAATGAAAGCATCGATCGGGAAAGTGCCTACGAAATGCTTAACGAAAAAATTAAAAAAGCGGAGGAACTTCACGAGAAAGAAGCCAAAATAAAAGAAGAGAAAAAAGTATCCAGAAGTTCTTCAAGCCGAAGTACTCGACAAAATCCGATTGTAAAAGTATTGACGAGTGCTACGTTTATTAGAAGCGTATTCGGAATTCTCAAAAAAATTATCAAATAATAAATTACCTAAATCAACATCGCGTGAAAAAAACCTTAATTTTTGGACTTGCCATTGCTTGTTTGGCAAGTTGTGCGAAAAAACAAGATCCATTTTTAATTCAAAACGATCGTATTGGAAAACTCCCAAAAGAGGCTATTGTAAAGCAACTAGATTCCATTTTTGCTAATGATTCGCTGGTCAAACGCATTGGGGAAGGCGACTATATGCAAGCAGGAAATGATCAGTATTTAGTGTTTGAAAAAGGCGGAAGTCATTTATTTACCTTGATTCCGAGACAACAACACGACGAGAATGAAAAGATTGAAACCATTCAAATTCACGATGCACGTTTCAAAACAGCAAACGGAATTTCATTGGCAAGTACATTCAAGGACATTCGCGAACAGTATAAAATTAAAAACATTTACAACACGCTTAAAAATTTAGTCATTACTGTAAATGGTCAAGAATATTTTACGATTGACAAAAAAGAATTGCCCGAAAATTTACGCCATAATATGAGCTTAAACATTGAAGCAATTCAAATTCCTGATGCTGCAAAAATCAAACAATTCCAAATCAATTGGAAGCATTCCGAAACTACAGATACTCAAGAAAAAGATGCCGAATAAAAAATATCACATTCAAAAAAATCCGTTTGTAGTGCCAACGACAGATGGCAAATTGATCGAAGAACATTTTGGAAATGCAACTGATGGAAATTCAGGCATCAGCATTGCACATATGATTGCGCCGCCAAAATGGAGCGAACCGTTTCAAACACCCGAATTTGATGAGTACACTTATATTATCAAAGGAAAAAAACAATTTATCATTGAAGGAGAAACAATTGTACTGGAAGCGGGACAATCGATCAAAATAGAGAAAAATACGCGCGTTCAATATTCCAATCCGTTCGACGAAGACTGCGAATACATTGCAATTTGCTTGCCTGCATTTTCAATGGATTTGGTTCACAGAGAAGAAAAATAGGAAAAGACAGTTAGAAATCAATTTCTAACTGCCTTACTTTAGTTTTACAAAAAATCCCAATTACTTAATAATTGTTACATATCGGCGTGCTGTGTTGCGACCGACATATGCGTATCCGTTGGTCGTTCTGGCTTTTGCAGTTACATCAAACGAATGTGCACACGTAGTTACTGCATTAAAGCTGCCGTCAATGCTACGACTTCCTTTCCAACTTGTTCCCATAGTTGTAGGATTGTACGTTTTGCTTGCAATAGTTCGTGAACTTCCATCGCCCCAATAAGCACGCAACGAATAACTTAATAAATTGCCTTCATTGTCAAATGCTTCGAAATCTACATCCAACCTATCAGAAGGATTTTGAAGATTCACAATGCCGCATGCGCCAACTTCTACATTTTTGTATTTGATAGAATTAATACTCACTTCTGGTAAATTATTATCGATGTACAAGCGTAAAACCTGATTGGTAGAGCTTCCTCCAACTTTTGTTCCTGAGTTGTTGAAAAACTCTACTTTAAACTGATGCAATCCTGTGATGAGCTCTGTAGATTTGAACTGGAATAATAAATCATCAATGCTGTAATCGGCTGATGTACTTGGTAAAGGATAAAAACCATTGGAATCTGCATTAAACGTTTCTAAAATAGAACGTGAGCCTACAGTTTTGTAGTTTTTCCAAGAAGTTTCAAACACTTCAAAACTTCCTGAAGTCCCAAATCGGTGATATACTTTGTATTTTCGAGCACCTTGACTTCTTAATTGTTGCAGTTTTGTGCGGTTTCCGATGATGTTTAGTCGTCCACCAAATGCTGCATTCTTTACTGGTACGAAGTAACCAGCATCCGTTGTAGCGCGTCCAGCAGTATTAATCTTTGAAGTTGGAATCAATCCTACACTTCCCATTACAGGTCCTAAATCAGCTGCAGGAATTATTGGTTTCTTTGCGAATACAATTTTATTAAAGTCTTTAAAACTGTGGTGTAAACGTTTTGGAGATTCATAACTGATATTCGGTTTTGAAGAAAATACCTTGAATCCAAATTTGGCGTGACTTGGAAGTCCCCAAAAATGGAATGGAGGGCGAATATCAGAAATTTTAAACTTCATTTTCCAAATTCTGTGTGGAGTTGTGGAATTTGGTGAGGCACCAAAATGCATTCTACATGTAGAGCGTGGTTCTTCATCACGTAAACCTGTAGTTCTTCCTGCGCCTAAATAAAAAGTACGTCCCATTTTGTTTGGATGTCCAGGATAAATTCCATAATTCACATCCACATTTGGTGTAATCACTTTATCGCGGTTTCTGTCGAAAGCAAAGTGAAAATAATCGCCTGTTGGATTGTTGTGTGTATCATCAACCACATCTAAAATAACATATAAATATTGTGCGTCGTTTTTGGCTAACATATACACATCGCCAAACTTCACTTGCGACTCTGTAGCGCCTGCCCAC
>JBCCLS010000186.1:0-6660 GCA_039026835.1 Bacteroidota bacterium
AAAAGATGTGGTTGAAAAATATATCTCATTAAGTAATGATATTAATAATCCAAAAGCCGTTGAGGAAATTCCTGTTGATGAAAATATTGTTGTAGAAGGAGAAGATGATGTTATGGAAATTTCAAATCTTGACATGCTCAATATTGCCTCGTATGATTATCACATGGCACGTATGTTAGGATTAGGATTCTTAGACACAGCTTCACAAGTGCAACAAGGTGAATTTGTATATTTAGCTGAATATGTAACTTTTGGAGATTTAGAAGATGGACAAGGCGCACGCGAAGTTCAACACTTAAGCATGAGCTTGCCAACAGCAACTTCTGACGAACGTTTGCCGTTGCCAGTATCCTTAAATCAAGTAATTCCAGGAGCCTATTTCGGTACCGAAACAAGTGAACCTTCAAGCATTACAGATGATGATGGCTATACACATGATGG
This sequence comes from Bacteroidota bacterium, assembly GCA_039026835.1. Taxonomy (GTDB): domain Bacteria; phylum Bacteroidota; class Bacteroidia; order Flavobacteriales; family Flavobacteriaceae; genus Kordia. Next base: position 442 of record JBCCLS010000186.1, read on the forward strand.
CAGAAAACGTTTTGTAACTTTATATGCAGCAGAAATTCCTGAAGATGCATTCAATCCTACATTCTATACGGAGAGCACACAGTTTGAAGCAAAGGAATATACCATTCCAATTTATGCAGGATTAGAATATAGAAAACAACGCCAAGGTCAACCAGATCCTGGAGTTTGGGAGAAACCAGAGATTTCACATGACAAACGTTATTTACACATCGACACAACTGTTTCCAATGCATCTGAACGTTACGAAGCCTTTCCGATTACCTTACCAGAAGTAGGGCAGCCAATATTTGTACACAAGCAAATCATCAGTGGAACGCACTATTATGGTTCGTATGGAATCAACTGGTTCTCCAGAGCCACATCAAGTCCAGCAGAAGTTTCTATTGTAACGGCATTACAACCAAAAAATCCGTTGTTGCCGCCATCAAACATTCAGCCACATCTTGTTCAAAAAGAGCAACCGTTATTATTAACATCGCAAGAAGAACAAGATCGCTACGATGCTATTTCTGGAGACAAAACATTGGCAAGAATCTCATTTGATTACCATTCGTATCAAGAATTGGTAGATTATGCAGTCCCAGAAGATTCTGCAATTACAGATGCAGAATTGGTGAGTGATACAACGTCTGTTTTTGATGATAACGATGAAATCTTCGCTGAGAACATAGATATCTTTTTCAGAAATGAAATGCCAAACAATATCTCAGGGCAAGTGATCAGCGTGGTAGACGATCCAACAAATAATTTGGTCTCTATCGTTACGGTAGATGAATACTATTTGTCAAGTGTCGATCAAACTTTGACGCCAAGTATACCAAACGGATTGGAGTCCAATTATGAAGGCGGTGTATTTATCATTGGAGAACAACAACATATCATTCATGAAGTCACCCAAACAGGCGGATTTCCTCAATTTAAAGTATATAAAAAGGAAATCAGTGATGCGTTGGTAGATGACATTCCAACGCCTGATGCAGACGAATTGCAAGCTATCGAAATTACGAATGATGGTATTTTTATGGCGATTGAAAACATGCAAACACCATCTAGTTGGGGCACGCCAAATCCACAACCATTACATGTAAAAGCAGATACCTTTAATCAAATTCATCGTGAAGTGGTTATGGTGGAAGGTGATGCAGGCGAATTGGAACGTCACTTGGAAAAAACACGTGGAATTTGGTCAGATGCAGCTAGCAATCATACCACAATTACCAAAGTAGATGAAGTCATTGATCTTGATGCTGGCGGTAATCCAATTATGGGACACAAAGGAATGTACAACATTACATTCCACGGAATTGTACTCGATCAACATGTGCAATACAGTGACAATAGTGATTCTGTAGAATGGTATCGAGGTATCGTACGTGTACGAACGGTAGGCAATCCTAGCGGAAAGCGAAAAGTGCTGAAAGTGGCAAAAATCCTAAATATTAAAAATGTAGGAGATACCACAGAAAGCGACGTACAAGTACTAGCATTTGATCCATTATTTTCAACGGCAGCTGGCTACGATCCAATTCAGATTGGAACCAATGTTTCGGTGAATTTCTATCCTGGATACAAAGTGTATTTATATGAAAATCAATTGTATGGATTAACAGAAACAAATCTCTTACCTGGCGACGATGAAGAAGTACGCAACTCTATTGTTGGACTGCGAAGTCATGACACGGACAATCCGTACTACTCAGCGATTAGCATTCCAAAAATCATGTTTGCTCAAAAAATTATAGAAGCACAACAACCAGAACAGCCGGATGGTGCTAAGTATGCAACACGCCCAGATTTCTTTGGACGTTCAACGTATACCATTACCACAGAGTACAAGCACAAACCGCACGGAGTGTTGTTCTACAGAGCTAATGATGAAGCTATTTTAAATGCGCTCTACGAAAAGGAAACTATTCTTGATATTAGAGCACAATTGAAAGCGTTGGGCGGCAATAATGAGTTGTATTTCAACAAGCGTTGGGAAAACTTGTTAGACTTTGAAAAGTTAGCGTTGGAGGGAGATTTTAGAGTGTATCCACCAGTAGGTGTATCATCGGATAATTATAAATTTCCAAATCCTGATAAAGTTGCTTTATTTGAGTGGGCAAATGATATTATTGCACGAATCAATAGCAATACTGCATTTCCTCCACCGTCGCCTGTGACGCCTTTTGTGGCAGATCCAGATGCGGCAAATACGGATGTTGGAAATATTGCGGTTGGCGATCCACGTTTGTTAGGATTTGTAAAAGGAGTCATATTTAATGCCTTTGTACCACTCACCGAAGTGCCAGTTGTGTATGCATACATCAACGGACCAGATTACACGCCGGTTAATGAAAAGCAAGTATTGCGAGATTCTAATGGAAGTATACTATCGCCAAGTGATCCAGCATTTCGAATGGCACCAATGATGAAATTCACAAGTACAAGTCCGCACATTACACAATTTACAGACTTTAACTTGGATGGAACTTCAAACAATATTTACTACTATGCAGCCAGAGAGCTAAGCTCACAAATGAAATTGGGAGAATTCAGTCGAGCTTTAGGACCTATTAAATTGGTTACCTCAAACGCTCCGGAAGCACCAGAAGTAAAACGCATTATGCCAGTGTTGGAGAATGTAGTGTCAGGTACGCCGCCGAGAATTCAATTGGAAATCAATTCCTATCCAGAAATTCAAGACATCAAAAAAGTGAATATCTACAGAGCATTCAACAAATTAGATGCACAATCTATTCGTACAATGACCTTTGTAGATTCAGTAGATGTCGATGCAGCTGGATTGGCAGGTAATGAACTATGGACCGTATATGACGATTTTACCGATTTGGATGAAGTTCCGTACGGAGATGGATTGTTTTATCGTCTAACAGTTTCGCGTGAGATAAAATACGTAGAAGCTGATTACAACAATGGAACACCAGAACCACCAGAGGTTACGGATTATGCACCATCACAAGCTTCAAAAATTGTAGCATCGATGATGGTAGAAGTCTCCAATCCGCCAGCGCCAACAATACAATACATTGCTGAGCCAATAGCAGCCAATGGCGATATCAACCAAATTGCACTGCAATGGGAAAAAACATGTTACAAAGGCACCTATTTAGTGTACAAAATGAATGCACAAGGAAATTGGGTGAAAATTCATGAACTTACAACCAATGCACAGGAAATCTTTGTCTTATTAGCAGACACTTCACTGCAAGATCACAGTCTCGCTACACAAGACGCAGATGGCAATCCAATATATCACCATTTCAAAGTTGTGGCACAGAACACATCAGGAATGCAAAGTATTAATGAAAATATCTTAACGATACCAAATACTGATAGCTGGATAGATATCGGTGGTATTGGCGATATGATCATCGGAACCACATTTACAATTAGATAGAATTTTTAAAACTCGCTTGTGCTTGCGCTTTTGGAGTAAAGGCTCAGGCGAGTTTACTTATTGAATACACAAAAAATTAGATCATGGCAGAAAAAAATAGAACAGAACTAAAATTATATTTTGAAACAGGAGATCGCCCCACACAAGATGAATTTGTAGATTTTATTGACAGTGCCGTCAATAAAGGGCAAGACAAAGCAAGTTTAACCGAAGCACTTACCAATAACGATACAAAGTATGTAACGCCAAAAAGCGCCAATCATATTGTAGATAATGCAGTGCCCAATGCAACAACTACCACACGTGGAAAAGTAGAATTGGCAACGCTAACCGAAGTCACATCCGGAACAGATACAAGCAGAGCAGTAACGCCACAAGGCGCCAAACGTGCAGCAGAAGTACATGCACCTGTAACAAGTGTCAACGGACAAACAGGAGCGGTAACTATTGTTACTTCAGGAAGTGATTCTGGCTGGCAGAATGCTTCATTACTCAACGGAATTCAAAACTATGGAAGTACATATCAAAACGCGAGATATCGCAAAAAAGATGGCGTAGTTTTTATTGAAGGTTTGGTGCGTTACGGAACGGCAACAGGTTCACAAACAGACATATTTGTATTGCCTTCCGGATACAGACCTAATAGAAGAATCATCTTGAATACCATAAAATCTGGAAACGTAATGACACGTATTGATGTATTAGCTTCTGGCGAAGTTAAATGCTATAATTACAGTACTTCTTGGACGAGTATTTCAGGACTTTCCTTTGTGATATAATCGCTAATTCAATACACAAAAAAATTAGATCATGGCAGAAAAAAATAGAACAGAATTAAAATCATATTTTGAGACAGGAGATCGCCCCACACAAGATGAATTTATAGATTTCATTGACAGTGCTGTCAACAAAGGGCAAGACAAAGCAAGTTTAACCGAAGCATTAACTAATAACGACACAAAATATGTAACGCCAAAAGGCGCCAATCATATTGTAAACAGTGTAGTGCTCAATGCAACGACTACCACACGCGGTAAAGTAGAATTGGCAACACTTACCGAAGTCACATCCGGAACAGATACAAGCAGAGCAGTAACGCCACAAGGCGCCAAACGTGCTGCGGAAGTACATGCGCCAGTAACAAGTGTCAACGGACAAACAGGCGCCATTACACTTAGTGTAGATGATGGAAATGATATAGGAAGCGTACGCAATGGAATTGTAAAATTCTTTACATCGACAAACTCTTCACTACCGTATTTCCATTTAAAATTACCATACCGCGTAGATACTGATAATAAAATGTTTCATTTAAAAGCAACAGGATATTCCTATGGTCCTTCGGAGATTATTGATGTTACTTGGGTTGGATATTGTTATAAAAACGGTTCTAGTAATAAATTGCGGAATACAAAAACTAGTATTTTGAGTTCTACAACAATTACAGCAGGACAGTATATTGGTTCGGACAATCATATTTATCTATGGTTCAAAACGCCAAACGTGTATTTTACTACGTTTAGAGTTGATAGCATGCGTGTCGGTAACGGAACTTTGCTAGAAGAAGGTGATGTCACAATGATTATGAGCTTAAATGCTACTTTGTAGTAGTAGATAATGCTTAGTAAAATAACAGGAGACTGTCTAAAAAAGTACAAGTTTTGTCACACCCACAACATGCAAGATGTATTTTGGGATGGCGCTTACATACTTTCTAGACAGCCTCTTTTTAAAAAATGAGTACTGTGTTATTTTTTCTTTTTGGTCGTTACAATTATGACACCATTTTCTCCTTTTTTGCCGTATAACTCAGTAGCTGCTTTGTCTTTTAAAACTGAGATAGATTCAATTTTGTTAGGATTAAAGTCTTTGAATTTATCTGCAGTAACTTCCTTTCCATCTACAATAAAGAGTGGTTTTTTGTTGCCATTTGAAGTGCCAAAAGTGATTCTACTTTCGTGACTTTTAACAATTTTAACTTTGGTATCCTCTTCCTCTTCTTCCTCTTCAGAATCGGATGAAATAGCATACACATACGTACTCATTTTTCCATCCTTTTCAATCTCAATTTCGGTTTCCTCATCATCTGGATTGATGCGTTTTCCGTTGACAATAATTACATCTTTACCATTTTCTTTCTTAATATCAATCGTAGAATTTTCAGGACTTACAATCTTTCCATTGATGATGATTTGCTTCTTTCCATCTACTTTTTTAATATCTACAACTTCTACATCTTTATCAACATACCAAGATTTTGTCTTTACTTTTCCACCTTTATTTTTTTTGATGATGACTTTCTTTATTTCTTTTTCTTCACCATCTTCGTTTTCCTCTTCATCTTCTGTGTAGTCAGAAGTCACTATGTAGGTATAAGCATCTTTTAAGTTTGAAAATGCACCCGATTTTACAAACAGTTCATCACCGCGCATTCCTAACTGAATATCCGAAATTGCCTTATCATCTGCAGCTTCAAATTTTCCATTTGCAGGTTCCATCCCTTTCTTCGTTAATACCACAAAGATTTTGTTAATTTCTCCTTTAGAATTAAACTCAAGTTGACTGTATTCAAATTTAATTTTTTGTGATTTAAATAACTTTTGATACGCTTTTAGCTCGTCGGCAGTTGTTGATTTTGTAATGACAGCTACCAAATCGCCAACAGATGTTTCTACGATGGTGTTTTCATAATTTGTTGCTGGAATTTCCTTGGCAACGACTTTGGTGTTAAACAAGAAAACAAACGCAACTAGCAAAGGTAAAATCAGCATTTGTTTCCATCTATTTGTTTGTGTGGATTGTGTTTTTTGTAACAT
>JBCCLS010000187.1:0-6658 GCA_039026835.1 Bacteroidota bacterium
AAAATGTTTTCTTCTAATGTTTTAAAAGAACTAAAAAACTCGTAAAATTTTGATTCGTCAAAGTTGTTATTTTTTGCGAACGCATATACGTTTTTAGGCTGCTCTCCATGTTCCAAAATATAGTCCATGTATGCAGTGATAATAAAGAGCGAAGTAATGTTTTTTTTCTTTGCCATGATGTACTTTTTAAAACTACGTAAAGATACAAAATGTTTAACTTTTTTTAGTTAAAATTAAACAAAAAGTTTCCACAGCTGTTGATAAGTTCTTTTTGAATTCAAAAAGAATGCATTAAATACTTGTAAAAATCAAGAGATTTAGAGGCTAACAGTCAGAGTCACAGCAGTTTTTGGCTTTGACCAATTTGCAACTTATTACTGCGACAATAGCACCTAAAATTGGTGCAATGATGTACAACCATAAATCTGTCCACTGTCCAGAAACCAATGCGGGACCTAACGAACGTGCCGGATTCATAGAAGCTTTGGTCATTGGCCCTGCAAACATGGCTTCGAGTAGCACAATTCCGCCAATTGCAATTCCTGCCATTGTGCCCGTTTCTTTGCTGCCTGTAGATACATTGATGATGGTAACCATTAGGAAAAAGGTGAGTAAAAATTCTAAAATCAACGCTTTCCAAGGAACGATGGATGGAATGGTTGCGCCAAGCGTTTCGCTTTCGGGCCAAAACATGTAAACGAGCAAACTGGCACAAATAGCTCCCAAACATTGCGATATGATATATTTTGGAACTTCTTTCCAAGGAAATTTTTTAGCATAGGAGAACGCAATCGTCACGGCCGGATTGAAATGCGCTCCAGAAATTTCACCAAATGCATAAATCATTCCCATCACAATTAATCCCCATGTAATAGCAACACCAGGATGCGTTATTTCTCCAGTGATGTCATTTACGACCATCGCGGCAGTTCCGCAGAAAACCATGCTAAATGTTCCAATAAATTCTGAAATATAATTCTTCATCTGTTCCCTTTTTTTGGCAAGTCTCAAAAATACTATTTCTTATTTTAAGTATTTGTTAACATTTGTTCGTGTGGTTTCTGTGTAAATTCGTACCCAATTAAAAAACTCTAAATAACAATACAGATGAAAAAAATACTTTTAGCCTGTTTTCTAGCTGCTGGCATTAGTGTTCAAGCACAAATAGAAACACCGCAACCAAGTCCAAGTGCTAAGGTAATGCAAACTGTTGGATTGACAGAAGTAACTATAGAATATGCAAGACCTTCGATGAGAGGAAGAAAAATATTTGGCAACTTAGTGCCTTTTGATAAATTATGGCGAACTGGAGCAAATGCCAACACAAAGATCACATTTAGTGATGATATCACCATGGGTGATTCAAAAGTAAAAGCAGGAACCTATGCTATTTACACAACACCAGGAAAATCTTCATGGGAAGTTGTTTTATACGATGAAACAACGAACTGGGGAACACCAAGAAAATGGGATGATGCCAAAGTAGTCGCAAAAACAGTTGTACCTGCAAACACATTGCCGTACAACACAGAATCTTTTACAATTGGTATTGCAAACCTTACGAACAGTCAGGCAAATTTAGAATTCAGATGGGAAAAAACAATGGTATTAGTTCCTTTTGCTGTTCCAACGGATACCAAAGCTACGGCAAGCATTGAAAAAATGATGTCTGGACCACAAGCTGGCGATTATTTTGCTGCAGCAAGATATTTTATGGAAGCTGAGAAAGACATGGACAAAGCAAAAATGTGGATCGACAAAGCAATTGAAATGACAAGCGATAACCCAAGATTTTGGTACTTAAGACAACAATCCTTAGTATACGCTAAAATGGGTAAAAAAGCAGAGGCAGTAACTATTGCCAAGCAATCATTAGCTTTAGCAGAAGAAGCAGGAAATAAAGATTATGTAAAAATGAACAAAGATTCCATCAAAGAATGGTCTAAATAATCTTTGAATTACAATAGCAAAAAGAGGCTATTTAAAAAGTTCAAACTCCGTCAAACCGAATCAAGTTCGGTTTCTCATTACAGTTGAAAATCAACACAATGAGATTCTAAATCCTGTGCTGAATTTATTTCAGTATCAAGCTCTGAATGACGTTTGTAACGACTTCTTAGATAGCCTCTTTTTTATGTCTTTTTTTGAAGATGCTTTTTGTTAATTTTTTCACAAAAAACAATCTGCACACAAGTTTTATTTTCTTTCGGCAACCAACTATCAAAAGCAAAATACAAACACTATGGACTAAAATTTTACACTTTTCAACATTTTATGGCGCCAACATTATGTTTGGAAAGGCAGACACTTCACTGACAACCTGAAGTGTTGCTTTTTGTTTAATTTAATACACACCTAACTATGAGAACAGTAAAATGTAAAGTCGGATTATTTTTAATGATTCCATTGGTATTTTTAACTTCATGTGCTAATGATGAAGATGATGTTACTACAGCTATTTCCTCCGAAACTCCAGTTACAGTCACCGATGTAACAACACAAACCATTACCGAATGGAATGATTTATGGCTCGAATTGGACAGATACACCTCTGGTATGCGACCGAATGCTACCTCAAGAGCATTGGCCTATATTCACCTGGCTGCCTATGAAACTGCAGTTGCACATATGGACAATTACACTTCCATTACTAACAGACTTCAAGGATTCAACATCAATTTTAATAGGAGAGAGGCAGATATTGACGTCAATCTCGCACTCAATGCATGTTATGCACGTGTGATGGATCATTTTATGTTTAGTGTACAAGTAGATGTAGATAGCAGAATTGCACTTTTAGAAGCTTCAAAACAGCAAACATTGTCACAAGATTTGACAGCAAATGTGATTCAAAACTCCATTGAATGGGGAAATTATGTAGCGCAACGAACAATAGCCTACAGTCAATCTGATACCGAAGCAGAAGCACAAATTGTAAATCCGCAGCCACTTACCTACGAGCCGCCAACTGGTGACGGTTTTTGGACGTACAGCGCCGATGAAGAACGCGCTTGGTTTCCGTATTGGTCTGCCGTGCGAACATTTGTCATTTCTTCACAACAAACCTCTAGCAGTCCGCCACCAATCACATATAGCGAAGTTGCTGACAGTGAGTATTACGCAGAAATGGAAGAAGTATATACGATAAACAACGCTGCAAAATCTGCAGATACAGAACAATTGTGGATTGCAGAATTTTGGTCAGATGATGTCGAAGGGTTGATGATGAGTCCGCCGGGAAGACAAATTTCTATAGCCAATCAATTATTGGTACAATACGATTTAGGTTTTGAAGATTCACTAGCATTATTATTAAAACTCGGATTTGCGTTGAATGATGCTGCTGTGTCTGCTTGGGCAGATAAATATGAATACATGGTGATGCGCCCAAGTGTGTATATTCAGGAGTTTATTGATCCTGATTTTGAGACGAATTTGTATAAATTTATCTATTGGCCAAATCCGTCGTTTCCAGGATATCCTTCCGGACATTCTACTTTTGCATCCGCTGCAGCGGGAATTTTTATTCATGAATTTGGAGACAATACCGATTTCACAGATCGTTCGCACGAAGGCAGAACTGAATTTTTAAGTACTCCACGAACTTACACTACTTTCTCAGCCATGGCGGAAGAAAATGCATTTTCCAGAATTCCACTAGGCGTTCACATTCGTATGGATTGTACTGAAGGTTTGCGTTTGGGGTACGAAATATCAACTGCGGTAAATAATTTTAATTTGCAATCGCAATAAATTGTGATATAGTATTAACTACTAAACAAAAAATCGCGTGTAGCATAATAAAACGAAATGATTTCTCCTGTAGACCATATCATAAACGCACCGATAGGAATCACTTTGTCTTCAAGTTTAAAAAGTTTCGTGAGGTATTTAGAAAGTTGAATAATAAAATAAAAAGGAACGAGAAACATTAGGAAAATTGCCAAACCTCCAAATACTACCGCCAAAATATCTAACAGTAGTATGATAAGTATGAGTATTCCTTTTGTGGCAAATACGTATATTTTTAAGATATATATTTTTATATTTTCTTGATCAAGATTGATGTTGAATGCTTCAAAAAAACGTTGGTAACTTGTTACAAATTCTGATGCGGTATAATCAGGTAAAAAACTATTTATGACTGGAATTTTTTGTGAAACGTCACAAATCCACTCTAGTGGATAGGCCATCGCAATGATCCAAGATTCGGGAAGAATCCATTGTTGTAAGACTGAAAGAACCAGTCCTACCGCTAGAAAATACATCGTATATTTTAAAAAGCTATCTGAAAATCTAGCTCCAATATATGCTACAGGAATAAACAAGATGATGATGGCGATGCTTCCGTAGGCAATTATTAATAATGCTAAGGAAATGATGAAGAAAGAAATCACAAGGATGCGCAATGTGTTGGGAAGTTGTTTGGTGACCCATCGTTCCAATGTTTGTTTTTTTTTGATCACTTAAAAATTCAAAAGCAGCTGCTGGGACCGAAAAGAATTTTAATGCTTCTGCGAGGTAAAGAATTGCAAATTTGCTCATAATGAGAAGTTAGTATACGAATAATTTCATCAGAAAAATACAAAAAAAGCCTTTCTAATGGTACTAGAAAGGCTTTTTATAATTTTGTCGTCTTCTTTGCTACTGACTGCAATTACCATTTATAAAATCTTGAACTGTAGGATTGTACGCATTATTTACAATCACAGCACATTGCGAATTTCCATTAATATCCCACTGATGTGTATTCATTAGTGTTTGTATGGCACAAAAATCACTCAAATTAGGATTTGGACCATCAATGTAACCTGTGCAAAAATTCTCCCATTGTATACCTCCAATGTTTACAGCATTGAAAATACTTGGAGTTAATGTTACTAGGTTTTCCAGCCCATTTAAATTTTGTAAATTTTCATTATCTGCTATAATTAAAATTCTCAGTTCTGCTAATTGCTCTAATCCTAGCAGCGTAATTAGTGCATCATTATTTCTGATAGATAAATCCAGTACTTGAGTCAAACTCTGAAAGGCAGTCAGCGAAGTAAGCGCATCATTATCTGAAATGTTTAAAAAGCGGGTTTGTGTAATATTTTCAACACCTTGTAACGAAGTCAAGGCATCATTGTCTATAATTCTTAAGTCTTTTTGACTATTAAAATCAAAAACTTCTATACCTTGTAATGAGGTTAAATTTTCATTTTTACTGACGGTTAATGATTGTTCAAGCGAATTTGTATTGGTAAAACCAACAATTGAGGTAAGTGCCTCATTATTTTCAATAATTATTGAATTGATGTTTGTTAAACTTGTAAAACCCGAAAGCGAAGTTAGTGAAGCATTATTTTTAATTATCAATGCCGCTCCAAGCGAATTAATGTTTTCTACTCCTGTCAAACTTGTTAAATTTTGATTGCCGCCAATGAGCAAATAGTCAGCAATAGTTGTGATTGAAGCTAACGGACTTATATCGTTAATGTCTGTGATATTATCAGTATCGCCAACAACTAAAAATCCATTAATCGTAGTAAATCCTAAGACTCCAAAGTCATCAACTTGTTGTTGTGTAGCAAGCGTAAGATTCCCATTGAAAATTCCTCCAGAAGTCTCACAAGTACTCATAGTGCCAATGTTAACGGTAGGGTTGGCAATGGATACATTTTCTATAATTCCCCATTGACTTGTATCAAAATCAAATAGTTGAACTGTTATGATTTCAGAAGCACTCACACAAGATTGCACACCAATATCAATGATTCCATTGGTAATATTAAATATATGGTCATTGTCAATATATAGGTATCCATTTGTAATTGGATTGCCATTGCAATTTGTGGCAGTTCCTGTAATTTGTGTTACAGTGAGTGTTTCTTGGAATGTAATCGTTGCGGTTGCATTTGTTGTATAACTGCCCAAAGTTTCTTGATGTATGAGCTCAAAAGCACAGTCGTTTGATATGCCACTAGCAAAAATTTGGATTTCTATATCTTCATTTTCTGGAATAAATCCGCATTCGGTTTCTAGTGAAGTTAGCTCTCCAGAATAGATAAAATTACCGTTAGAAATGCTTTTTAAAATTACAAAATAAGGTGTGTTAGCAGCTGTATTTGTGGGCGTGATGGTAAAACATAGCTCGACCAAATCTGCAGGAATATCACAATTCCACCAGGTAAAATGTGTCACTTCTCCCACATAATTATTTCCATCTCGCGTGGCTTGTCCGTCTTCTTTCCAGTAGCCTTGTGTTTCGTCAAAATGCCACATTTTTATGGTTTCAGGAGCAGTACTTGACTGAGAGAAATCGATTGGAAATTCGATTGTTGCGGGACTATTTGGGTCAATGTTTAACACTTCTCCGGAAGGTGAAAATAAATTTACAGTAACCATTCCGTATGTTTCTAAATACCGTGCATCGTTGTCGGCATCTTGTGCAAACAGACCGCCAGGCTTTTGTTTAATTGTCGCTACTGTATTGGGACTTATATAAGGATTTACTACAACAACGGCTCCATTATATGGATTGCCATCAGCAGTGATAAAATCGCCTCTAAAGGTGACGCTTGCGCCGTTATCCAATGATACTTGTGAAGTTTCTCCATCGTTTATAGTGGCTGTAATATTTTTTTCGAGTAATGTAATTTGAACGGAATTAGCGCCG
>JBCCLS010000188.1:0-6606 GCA_039026835.1 Bacteroidota bacterium
ATTAAATCTGGATTGAACATGGCGTTGAGATATCCATAAAACATCATACTTTGAATGGTATTTTGATGAATGGTAAATTCAGATTGTAAAAAGTAGACACGTGCATCCAAATTCATTTCCATATATGGCCAATCGTCAATTGGTGGCGACATGATAAAGTTTTCTTTTCCATCCAAGTGATGTGTGTATAATGGAATTCCCGGAATGGCGTCTCCTGCATTGTTGATGGCAGCATCGTGCAGCACTTCTAGCGCATAGCGTTCAGCTCCAAAAAGATCGGCGCGTGTAATGTAGACTTTGTTTTCAGGATTTCCACCTAGTAACATGTCATTACTCGATAGCATTGTATGCAATAGTTGTGCGTTTTGAGTGTGGTAATGCGACATGATTTGCGGCATTAGTTGCGGTGTAGAACCTGTAGAACCCAAAATAGGTGGCTGGTATTGCGATTTTATGAATCGGATTGGTTTTAGGTTGATGTCATCAATTCCCCACACAGTACTCCAGTAATTGATGGCTTGTATTTGGGTCGCTTGTAAATTGATTGCAACGGCATCAAAATTTGCCCATTTATCTTGTGGAATGACACTAAATATCCAGTTTGCTAGTGATTCGTCATATATTTGAAATTGGTACAACAAAGTCGTTGCCGTCGTTACGATGGAATTGTTGATGTAGTAATCTAAATATTCTTGCTGCCCTGTGAGACTGTATAATGCAGCGGCAGCGGCTAATTTTAAATCTTTTACTTTTCCGGCATAACTAATTCCTTGAAAAAACTGATCTAAATCTGCAGCAGTAGCGTTGGTATTTGCCCAGTTGTATGCAGCAATCGCTTCGTTTTTATACATATCTGCTTGATTGTTGGCATCGCCTGCTACACTCAGTGCTTGTGAAAATAAGGCTGCCGCAGTAGCAAAAACATAGGAAGCTGCTGGATCTTCTTTGTACACATACCACATTTGCTCTGAGGAAGAGTTTCCTGAACCGTCATTGTACGACGGACTGTAGTAACCGTCAGTTTCTTTTCCGCCACAAATGCCGCCTGTTGGTCCTTTGGTTCTTCTGAAAAAGTCCAGCGTCCATTGTACTTCATCCAACACATCTGGAATACCGTTGTTATTTTCTGGAATGTTTAAGTCGCCATCTAAGAATCCGTAAGGCGCTAGTTGATATAGAAAGGCGCCGTAAATCGGTAAGTTTAGGTGTTGAATGTATATATCAAAATCGCCTGCATCAAAATGTCCACCACTTCCCCACGGCATGGTATCTGGCGAAATCATCCAAGCTGGAGTGTTTGTTGGATTGACAAATGAGGTTGCTTGTGCGGGTAATTGCAGAAAACTTTCATCATCACCAAAATCAACATCCATACGTCTGAAATTGGAATAGGTAATTTGAAAACCATCTACACCTGGCACGTGATCTACAGGTTTGATAAAAGGAGCATATTCAATTCCTCTATCAAATCCGCTGCGTTGATATAGCAGACTGTTGGAAATGGTTTTGTAAATGTCATCATACACTCTATCAGAGATTTTGAATGGAAATGAACTTCCAATACCTTCAATGACAATTTTGTATTCTTCAGTATCGCTTACAGGAATGTTATTTCCAACATCTGAAAAGTCAAATTGCCACACGGGAGAATTGTACCAATATTTGGTGGCAAAGTCTTCTGAATAGTCCGCCAACGTATTTGCCATTCGAAATTGCAGTCCATTACTCCCCGAACCTGTATAAATAATTTGATTGTCAGAAGCGCGTACTACATGACACGTAGCTCCGATAAAACTATTGAAATCTTCGTGATGACTGTTACTGAAATTATTTTTTCCCAACCATTGTGATATATATGCAAACTTTTCTGTGGCGCTAGCGATCATCCCTACTTGATTGACATGAATACTTTCCGAAAAGTTAGTAAACGCATCAAAGGTGAGCGTAAATGTATTTTGTTGTGTGTTTATATTGGAAACATTTACAGTATAATTTTTACCATTTTCCATGGGATGTGGCAAACGGACATATACATAATAATCTTGCAAAGCAACTTGTTCTTTCGATTTGAAGAAAGTTGTGGTAGCCTGTTGTGGCGTTGTATAAAATGGATCGTCAGTGCTGGTAATTGTAAAATTAGCAGGCACTAATGCTTGTACTTCATCTATTTGTCCGTAGTAAGTTGCATTGGGCGCTGTGTAAAAGTAGAATTCATTGTAATTGGTAAAATCTTTTTCGCCTTCATCAAAACGCAGCAAAATGGTGTTTTCACTCACAGGTGTTATAGAAGTAAGTTGCTGAGCACTTAAACAAATAGAAAACAAGCAACAAAATAGTAGTGTAATTTTTTGCATAGGCTATTCTTTTCTTTTAAAGATACGAATAGTGCAAATTTCTCCTAAATGAATTAGTTATTTTTTAACTAAAAAATTGATTATCAAATGTATAAGTGAAATTTATGATGTGAATTTTTAATTGTTAGATCGTATTATGAATTTGAAAAATTATCGCTACGCTGTAAATTCAGTGACTACAGGTTGCGGTAAGAAGAGTTCGATTAAAAATACCAAGCTGTCTTTGGCAATGATTGTAATAGAAATGAGAATAGTAGCCAGCAAAATAGCAACCGCCAAATTGTTTTTTCGCAATTCGCCAACCTCATCTACGTGTTTGGTTAATGATTTTGTGAGCATGAATCCACTAAAGTGAATGACGCCTGCAAATACGAATCCCACAAAAAGCGACAAGGAAGAATATTTTAAAATTTCTACAAAGAGACTTTCTTCTGCGTGAACCTTCAACATGCCAATGGCGTTGATAATGGATGGAATAATTCCACTCAACAAGTAGCCTGTACTAAAGATGATTCCTGAAAAGAAAATACTCAACGCCAAATTAGAATCATTCAGGTTTTCTTCTTTAAGCTTAAAGATTTTGATCAATATTTTATAAGAGATAAAGAAAATGATGATTGCCAAAAAGATGGAAAGTATCAGTTGGCTTAGCGCTAAATAGAAGATATCTGTATTCATACGTGTTAGTTTTTATTGACGAGCACAAAATTCCAATAGTTGATATTTGACACTTTTGGCGGCAAATATCCTATGACGCATCGTTTTGCGGTCGTTTCTACAAAGTAATATTTTTTTCTGTTGCGTAATTTATATTTTCCCCGCGAAGGGATATTGATTCCTAGGATTGAGTGCTTGTATTGATGACTGTTTAAAATAGCGACATCGTAATTAAATTTTGACAAGAGCACAAATAACAACACCGTTCGCGAATCGCAGTCGCCTTGCAAATTGGCGCTGAATTCTACAGGTGCAAAAATTCCCAATCGCACATTTCCCACACATGGAAAATCTTCACTACCATCACACGGTGACGATTTTATGTAATTGTATTGAATGTCTTGAATGCTTGTAATGATTAATTCGGCAAATTGTTTGCGGTTTAATTTTTTCTGTTGTTGAATTTTTCGGAACGAATCGTACAAATGTGTTAACATCAAACGATCGTGATCTGCCATGTGTTTGTAAAAGTTTCCCCAAGAAAAGTTTCGAGTGTATCGAAAATTGTGACGATTTTTTTTAGATTTTGGAATGTCACTTTCAGCTATTTTGAAATCCATTTGATGCCAATCACCTTCAAAATCACGCCAGTTTTGCTTGTTGATGACATAACGCATTTCTTTTCCGTTTTCGGTAGTGGTGACAATTTCACTGCTATCTGCGTCTTTCTTTTTAGGAATTGGGTCCTTTTTGTAATACCCTACATTTTCAATCAAAATTCCCATAATTACAGCAAATAATACAAAGACACATACGGTTCGAATAAAATCGCCAACGATTCCCTTGAATACTTCTTTGTTTGATGTGGATTTACGTTTTACATTTTTCCACAGATAACGCAGGACAAAGAAACTACTTACTGTTAATACGAGCAACGATATGCCTTTGAGTTGGATTTCATAGGTAACAAAAAGCAGAATGCCTCCCACAAATAAGGTGGCAAAGATGGCTAACATTGCTGAGAAAAGTCGTTGAAAACTGACAAAGCAGCCATTAGGTTTGTTATCGTTGGTCATGGTTTAAAGATATAGTTTTTTTTCTTTTTGTTGATTTGTTTGTGTGTTTTGTTGATCTGTTAATTTGTTTATTTGTTGATTCGTCTTTTTGTGGGTTTTGTTTGTTGATTCGTTGATTCGTCTTTTTGTTTGTTCTTTTGGGAGCTATGCTTTCTCAATACTAACATCTCAATACTCATATCTTACTATACATAACTCCTAAAGTGCGCAAGCGCTTCATTTTTGGAATTTTAGTATATTGTAGGAAATTAATAACAATATGAAATCTTTTAAGTTTCCAAGGCCTTCCGCAGAAATTGGAATTTTAGCCTCTATTTTTATAGGTATTACTGGGTATTTAATTTTTGCATGGTTTATGTATAGGAACGTACAGCCAGCCAATGATACGTATCGTTCTATCGTTGAGATGCAAAGACTTACCACATTAGATTCTACCTACACAGATGCTGGACTCGATTTAAAAGACTTTTATTTGAGAGATGTAAGGCGAATTGACAAAGAAGCCGATACTGTAATTTCAAAAATTTTAGTTGATAAGGTAGAACGTCCCAACTATTTTTATAAAAAATCACGCTTATTGAAGGAAGTTGTTTTTTCTTCTGAAGATGAAGCTTTTTTACATTTTACGATTAGTGGTTTGGATTTGAAATATGCCAAAGTCCTAGGGAAGACAGACATACCGAATCCTTATTTTATGAATCGCAACCCGAAATTGGCACTTTGGATTCTGCTGATTTCCATTGCGGTTGGATTTACCTTTTTCCTGAGTCCACTGTTTTATTCAGAAATACGAAGGTATAGCAGCGGATTGTCTACTGTTGTACGCGTTCGGAATGTGCTGTTTTCTATTCTAATTTTTATACTTCTAGTCGTACCACTGTTTTTACCACATAAAGTATATCCTGGAATTTTATTTAAACCGACAGATGTTTCTATTTTCTTTGATGCAGGATTTAGCAATGCAGCTATTATGAGTGGTGCTACAGTTCCGTTTGTATGTGCAATTTTTTGGTTGATATTAATTTTTACCGTGAATTCTAAGATTTCACAATTGTATAAAGTCAACTCTGCCTCAATGTTATTGCAATTTAAAATCATTAAAGCTGATGTGGAAAAGTATTTTATAGCTATTGCATTTTTCTTGGCTTTTACCATTTTTTGTAAAGATACTTTGTTGACAACACTGAATGCACTTTCTTCAAAAGAACCTATGTTATTTCCAAAAGAGTTTGCTTTTAGCAACGGATTGATTCAGACATTTTTCTTGGTCTTGATCTATTTTGGTATTCAGGCAAATTTTAGTCGTATTAAAAAAGGAATTTATTTGAATGATTCTATCAAAAAAGAAGAGAAAGAAGCCTTAGAAGAGGAAACAAGTTTTTTCAATTATGTCAAAGTAATTTTAACCATGTTAGCACCTTTACTAGGAAGCGGCATCCAAGATTTGCTTGGTTTGGTGGCAGGATGATGTTGGGTGTTGGTTGTTTTGTTAAAAATACTTTTTCATTTACTATTTTGCGGTTTTACATTTTATATTTATTTCGTTTGATGTTAAATTGTGAATGTTGAATTGTGAATTGTTCTTTGAACATAAACTTATAACTTTTCAACTTCTCTTAGTTGAATTGTGGATTGTTCTTTGAAACGCTATTTACATCTCTAAAACTAAACTTATAAACCTTTTACATTTTGTAAACTCTTAACTTTTAACTGCCTAATAATTCTATTAAGCTTATTTTTTCTTTGCTATATTTTACTTTCTTTAGAAAATATAAAAACCTGATATCCAAATCATTAATTACGGTAAAACCGTAACAGAATTGCCTTCTTTTTTCATAACTTACTATAAATCAACACCTTTACCATTATGAAGAAAAAGAATTTGAAGAGCTTAGCGCTCCGTAAACAATCTGTGAGTAATTTGAATAAAACCGTTGGAGGGAATGCTTCTGTCGACATCGGAGACGTCATTAATACAATTATCGATCTTACTGATAAGTATACCAGAGTATTTTCGTTTTGTCCGCATGTAGGTTGCGACTTTACAACACCTGATCCTACAATACCAAAACTAACAGAAGGTATATTAACGTGCGTACGAACTGCTTGTGAAGAATTAACTTGTGTAACTTGCGCGTAAGAACAATTTGAATGTAAACTTAAAATATAAAATCGGTTGAAGTATAAAAACTCAACCGATTTTTTTCACATAACTGTGAGGTGAATCTTCCCCCAAAGATTCTTTATCCTCGTTGTTGTTGTCCTGCTCCTTGCGCTTCACAAGTTTCTTCTGGTAAAGTAATTTTACAATCTGGACGACAAGATCGTGTACAACTCATACAGTTTGTGCGTGCGTCAGAGTTGCTTGAAGCACGTCCACCTGTAGCGTCTAAAAGATTTAAACTAGAAATAGATTTTTTGTTAAGGCTTAATGACTTTAATGTTC
The DNA here is from genome assembly GCA_039026835.1 of Bacteroidota bacterium. Lineage (GTDB taxonomy): Bacteria > Bacteroidota > Bacteroidia > Flavobacteriales > Flavobacteriaceae > Kordia. Next base: position 6,534 of record JBCCLS010000188.1, read on the forward strand.
TTCTTTTCATAATACTTCGTTTTAAGTTATTTAATAAAATTGTCTATAATTAATTACAACGATGTAAAAGTAG
>JBCCLS010000189.1:0-6583 GCA_039026835.1 Bacteroidota bacterium
CAACTTTTTTAGTCCTTCTGCTGTATAATAAGATACTTTACTCATAATTTCTTCGTTTTCTATATGTTTATAGATAGTTGTTTTGCTGTATACATGCTAGATCGCAGTATTTTATAACGCAAAAAAAATCCCATTGGACACGGGATTTGTATTACAAATATAAGAAAATATTTAAAGTGCGTGTCTATGTTCGTTTTTAAAAAAAGGATTTCCGTACTTTGTAAAAATTATTAAATACTAAAGAGATGAAACGATTTTTGATGGTTTGTTGTATAGTTGCATGTTTGGTATCGTGTAGCTCAGATGATGGTGGTGCAAATAATAATCCTTATATCCCTAATGCGTTGGTGCAATTTCAAATAAATTTAAACTTACCTCAGTTTGACGATTTGCGTTTTGCAGGTGGCTCTACTTATATTTCAAACGGCGGTGGTGTTCGTGGATTTTTTGTGTTTAATTTATCGGGCGATCAGTTTTTAGCTTGGGAAGCAAGTTGTCCCAACCAAGTTCCTAGCAGCTGTTCTACAATGTTTATAGAAGGTGTTTTAGCCATATGCCCTTGTGATGATGCTGAATACAGTTTGGCAAACGGACAATTACTAACTCCTGTGGAAGGAGAGTCTAATTTCCCGATGGTAAATTATCGTGTGACGAAAAATGGCGATGTGTTAACGGTTTCGAATAATTAGGTCTTGGGTCTTGGGTCTTAAAAATATTTTTTTGTAGATTTTTCTTTTCAGGAATTGATAACTATTTGAATTATTGAAGCACTTATGAATACGCTTGACGCTTATCAAAAAGCAACTACCCAAAAAGCAAAACTTGATACGATATTTATGAAGATAGATAGTATTGCTAAAAATTACATATCAAATGCTGTCTCATTAAAAACGTACTTTTTAGGTAGTTACCAATTTATAAAGGGTTATTTTTTGTTGACATCAGTTGTTGCAAAAACACCTTTTGATCCATCTGATAGGGTGTAACGCGTTATAAAAGCTAACTTTTCATTCGTTTCAGGATCTATAGTATTTGTCTCTATTTCAATAGTCCAATCGCTATTACTCCATACAGGTGCAGAAACAGTTAAAGGCGCTCCTCCTGTCCATCCCCAAAGATTTTGTGCTGTATTTCCATTACCCCACAAAGATGGAGATTCAAAAGTTGTACCTTCCCATGTAACACCTTCTGGAAGTATACTAGTGTCTTGTAAGTTAATTTTAAATTTTGCCATATTTTTTTGATTATAATTAATTTTCCCTACTCTATTTTGTAAGCTTTTCAGGTTTCGCTGTTGCGATCAAAAAAGACAGTAGCTACTTCATCGATTTCTTTTCTGATCTATTTCTAGAACTCTAAATATCATGTTCTGAATCCTTGAACACCTCAAAAGTAGTAGAAATGCATCCCTGAGATTCCAAAATGCCGTAAGTGATTATTTTTTGGGAGTCAGTGAAGATTTTTGAAGAATTGTGTTCACTGTTGGCAAAATACATTTGGGATTTGTAGTGTAGATTTTTGGAATTCAGTCATAGAAACTACTATAGTTAGTATTCTACAAACTCACAGATTTCTGCATAAAAAAAAGCGACTCTTTCGAATCGCTTTTGTCGTATGATAAATAGTTTTTTTTAGAATCGTAAGGTCATTCCCAATAAGAAGTTTCTAGTAGCTTGCGGATAGAATCCAGCACCTTCTACTGTAGTTACTGTTCCTGGATTTGAGAAATCATCATCAAATGTGAAGAAAAAACCATTCGACACATATTCCACATCAAATATATTGTTGATCAATCCTGTAAAGGTAATTGACTCACAAAAAGAATTCATTTTGATTTCGTACACAAAATTGAAATCATTCGTAAAATAACTATCCAATCGAGATACATCTGAGTCAATATTCCCCATAAATTGCTCACCAACATATTTAGACAAGAACGACAATTGTACATTTCGTGTTGGCGCATATGTAATGATGTTTCCTGCAATAAAATCAGGAGAGAAGGAAATGTTTGTGTTTCCTAAATTCACCAAATTCCCATCTTTTGATGCAAAAAAGTCTATGTTTTTGTTGGTACTCACTGCAAGATTTGGACGTACTGACAATCGATCGCTGAGTCTAAATTCAGCATCTACTTCTAGTCCCAAACGGTAACTTTTTCCGCTATTTGTTCGCAACGCTGCGCCCACATCATCCAACTCACCTGTTAATACCAATTGATTGTTGTATAACATGTAGTATGCATTGGTATTTACTGTGAAGTTTTCTCCATTCCAACGCCATCCTAATTCAAAGTCATCTAACTGTTCTGGCTGAACTTCACTGTTGTTTTCAAAATCATTTCGGTTTGGCTCTCTGTTGGCTCTTGCGTAAGAGAAATATAAACTATTGTTGTCATTGATACGATAGTTGACACCTGCTTTTGGATTGAAGAATGTGTAGTTTTCATCAATGTTAAACGGATCTTGATCTGACGTAAGTCCCGATGTTTTATAGGTTACATTACGCAATTGCAAATCTCCAAATAAGCTCAGTTTATCATTCACGCGAAAGGTCGCCTTCGTAAAGAAACTTAAATCGTTTTTCTTTCCGTTTCCTTCATAGTATCGATCTCTGATTTCGCTATCGCTTGCAAAACGCGCCCAGATAACTTCTCCAAAATGATCTCCATCATAGACTCCTAAAAAGGCACCAAAATCCATGTCCAAATTGTCCTTTTTGTAGTTCGCATTCGCATTGATCACATAAAAATCATTGTCTAACCAACGTCTGCGAATTAAATCGGTTTCATTAACGACATTTCCGTCTACAGTAATTTCATCAAAACCATACACAGAAAACGGCTCGTCTTCCCGGTATTGCTCAAAATATCCTCGTCCGTATGTGTAATTTAGTCCGAGATTGGTAGTCCAATATTCAGAAACTTTCTGATTCCAGTGAAATTGATAGTGATCTTGACGATAGTTATCTACTTCATTATCATAAAAACGTACATTTCCGTTTTGGTCTGTAAATTGTCCCGCAGAATTGAACGTTCTATTGGTTTCTAAAGTTTGTCTGTCTATTCCATACCAAGCCTGATACGTAATTTCGTGTCCACCAAATGCCAACGCTTTTATCAATGTTTTATCCGTGACATACGAACCTTGTAAAAAGTATGCACTTAAGTCTACGGACGCACGATCAATGTAGCCATCTGATTTGATTTTTGACAAACGTCCTGCCAACTCAAAGTTGTTTGCTAACTTTCCTGTGCTAAATTTTACGGTGTGTTTTCTTGTGTTAAAACTTCCAAAAGAGTTGGAGATTTCACCATTGGCTTCTTCTGCAGCAGCATCGGTAAGCAAGTTTAAACTCGCACCAAAAGCACCTGAACCATTTGTAGAAGTTCCCACTCCACGCTGCAACTGAATACTTTCGGTAGAAGACGCCAAATCGGGCATGTTTACCCAAAAAGTTCCTTGACTTTCCGCATCGTTGTATGGAATTCCGTTAATAGTTACGTTGACACGTGTGGCATCGCTACCACGCACACGAATTCCAGTATATCCCACACCGGCACCTGCATCTGAAGTCGTTACAACAGACGGCATAAAGTTCATTAAAATTGGAATGTCTTGTCCCAAATTACGATCAGCAATTTCTTCTTTTTCTAGGTTAGAATAGGTAATTGGCGAATCGGCATTTACACGTATAGCAGAAATTAAAACGGCATCCAAGGCTTCTTGCGAGCTTGATAGTGTAAAGTTGAGCACTGTGTTTTCAGTAATGGTTACTTTTTTTGTAACTGATTTCATTCCCACAAAAGAACAGACAATTTCCACTTCTCCTTGTGAAACACGCAAAGCGTATTTACCATCTGCATCTGTAGTGGTTCCAAAAGAAACATTTTTCACCACGAGTGTAGCACCTGGAAGCGGTTCTTCTTTTTCGTTAGTAACGGTTCCTGAAACTGTGAAATTTTGCGCCTGCATACTGACTGATAGTACGAGAAGGCATAAAAAAGCGAATAAATTCTTCATATTCGTAATACGTTTTGTTACGAATAAAAGGGGTAATTATTCTTTGTTAAAAATTAAAATGATGTGTTTTTGGACAAAATGTCCGCCCGCTTGCAAGCAATTTCATTAAAAAAATATCAAGTAGATATCTTTTATACTTCCTTTGCCTGCGCGCATTCTGGCTCCTCGCTGGAAATGTCCGCTGGACATTTCTTAACCGCTTGGCCCTCCCTTGGCAGCATTACCTGCCCAGGTTCATTGGGTATAATCTCAGCGTTTTGGTTTGATCCAAATTGCACCCCTTTGAGATGCTGCAAAAATAAACTAGTTTTTTTAATTGTACTACGTTTTTTTCAACAATTAGTTCAGTTCAAATATTAAATGAATTTACCTTCAAACATATTGAAAGCACGCACAATGCGTAAGAAAAATTGTTTTTTAACAGCGAAATAAACTGCAAATCAGTAACTTTAATTTCTAACCAAAAAACTTAATGATCATGAAAAAACAAAATTTTCAAAAGAAATTAACGTTAAAATCAACTCGAATTTCTAATCTTTCTACTATTTATGGAGGAAATGTGGCGGCAAATGTACCTGTAGGTGGTGATGTTCCTGTACGATTTACAGAAAATCCTTGCTATATTACCGACATGAATACATGTCAAACAGTAAAACCTTGTCAAGAACCTAAGACACAAGCCATTCGCTGCGGACATACCATTGGAAATGGTCAGGATACTAACGGAAATCCTTGTACGTACTAAGAGTTTTTAGATACGAATAGACATCAAATTTGTCACTTTGCAACTCGTTGGGAAGTGACATTTTTTTGTGAAAAATATACCAATACAATTATTTGATTTGATGCGTAGGCTTAAGTAAATCGTTGATCGTTTTAACAGGATTGAAGGTTATGAGCGGCACTTCCACAAAAACGGTATTCCAAAATGCCATGCCACCATTCCACAAGCCCGGCAATTCCAAGGCTTTTATTTTTTTACCGCTTTTTGATTTGGAAGCAATGAAGTACGATTTGCGATCTACAAATTGCGTGAGATCGTATTTGTTTCCTTGATAGTCTTTTACGCCGCACACAATATCAACAGGATTAAAGTGCGTTGCTAGTTTTTGAATTCCTTGATGGTACTCATTTTTTCTATCAATCTGAGCAGATTCTACTATTTGCAAAGAAATAGCACCATTTTCATGTTTTACCCAAAACGGACCACCGCCAGGTTCACCTTCATTTTTCACCATTCCACAGACACGAATAGGACGATTTAGTTTATCGATAAGATATTCTATTTGATATTTTTGTGAATATTTTTCAAATTCATCACTGATTTGCACATTGAGTTTTGTGTAGAGAAAATCTAGAATGGCATGTAATTCTTCCGTTGAAACACCATTGTGCAATAGCTGCATAAAGTCAAATGCTTTTTGCTGTAATGTAATTAGTTTTCCTGCGAGGATTTTTTTGTAACGCGATATTTTTTCCGAATAGGTATTGACCACCACATTGTCAATATTTTTTATAAAAATCAAATCTGCATCGATTACGTTTAAGTTTTCAATCAGCGCGCCATGTCCGCCTGGACGAAATACCAAATTCCCCGCAGCATCCAATACTGGTCTGTTTTTGGTATCAACGGCAATGGTGTCCGTTTCTTCCAATTGATAGGAATAGGAAATTTCAAAATTGCATCCTGTTTTGGCTTTGATATGTGGAAGAATTCGTTGCTCCGTGGCTTTGAATTTATCGTAATGCTGTTTGGAAATGGTAAAGTGTAACTTTGCTTTTCCATCTTTACAAGCATAGCTTGCCGCTTCAAATAAATGTTCCTGAAATGGCGTTGCTAAGTGACTTTTATATTGATGAAATGGCAATAATCCTTTGGGATAGTTTCCATAATTCAAACCTGTTTCTGCCAACAGTGTGTGCACAAAATTGAAGTTGAATACATCGGGTTGTTTGATGCGATCAAGTTCGGTTTGTTGCATAGCTTCTAACACCAACTCATAGAAAGGAAACTTTTCCAAACCGATAAAAAACAAGCGAATTTCTGGTTCTTTTTCTTTGTTAGTGTATGAGTTGATAGAATCTTGTTTGGGATTGAAATTTTCGAGGAATTTGTACAAAAATTTAAACATGCGCGTTGCAGCGCCCGAAGCCGGCGTAAATTTGACAATTTCTATACGTTCTCGTGTTGTTTGATACGTGTTGATATAGGTTTCTTCTTCGGCTTCTGTAAGTTTTAAAATTCCTCTTTCAATACGTGCATGTTCAGTAATATCTGCATTTGGAATTTTCTTTTCAAACTTGTTGAGCTGTTCTTCTACTTGTGCTATTGTCAAGCCTTTTGCTTTTATTTGCTCGGTATGTTTCTTTGAGAAATTCAATCTGTATGTAGCAGTTTGTCTATTGTTTCTACAGCTTTTTGGAAACGCGTTTCCAAGTCGCCCTGTAACAATAGATACGGTTGGTTATAAGTTTGTAAGGTTTGCTGAAATTCTAAAAAGGCTTCTTCTCTTTTGTGAGGTAAATCCCGTATTCCATCAGCTTTCCAAGGTGTGTCAATA
>JBCCLS010000190.1:0-6572 GCA_039026835.1 Bacteroidota bacterium
GTATATAGGTGTTTTTGGCTGCTTTTTTGATAAAAGCGCTATAAAAAATTATCTTATTTTTTTGAATAGGGGTAACATTTTGATTTTAATAAAATTTTAAAAGTAGTCCCAGAATCGTTTTGGTATAACGACTCCAGGACAGGAATAAAAACATAGTGATTATGTATCTTAGTGCTTGCTTATTTGTTGACAGAAAAAATATCTTTCAATTGAGTAATCACACCACCATTTCCGGCAACGGTAATCTCGCCGATTTTCTCTGCGATTTTTTCCACATATTCCATTTCTTTCAACTGATACAACATTGTGTTTTCCTCCATCAATTTTGCCGTGTTTAGCAAGCTTCTTGTAGAAGCAGTTTCTTCACGACGTGTAATGATGTTTGCTTGCGCTTTTTTCTGTGCGATTAACACTTGGTTCATGATGTCTTTCATTTCACCTGTTAAAATCACATCGCGCATTCCACAGTACAATACTTCAATACCCAAGCTTTCTACGGTATCTTTGATGTTTTCAAAAACAGCATTGGCAATATTTTCTTTTTTATCTAACAGTTCATCCAATGTGTAGTTTCCAACATAAGCTCTTAGTTTTAACTGCATCGCAATGTATAGTTGCTTTGCAAAGTCTTTATTGTCTAAGATGGCTTTTTTGATATCCGTAACTTTATATTGTGTATAAAAGTTGATTCGAATTGCTGCCTTATCTTTTGTCAATAATTCTTGCCCTGCAATTTCCAATTGCAATTGACGCATATCTACTTTTGAAATTTTGATACTTGTTGCATTTCGCCAGAAGCGATAGATACCTGAATCTAGAATTCCTTCAAATTTGTCATCCACTAACAAAATGGCTTTTTCATATTCCAATACTTCAAAAGTTCGGATGTATTTTGCCAATGAATAGTTGGTCAGCAAGTTTGTATCTTTTATTTCAGTGATTTCCATCTTGCTTAAGTCAACTCGTGTAAAAGTTCTTTCTACCAAACCTTTCCAATACAAATGTTGCCCAGCTTCTAATACGGTTTTGAAGTTGCCTTTTTCAAAAACTAACACAATTTCGTTGTCTTTCACTTCAATAACTTCTAACATATTTAGCAAGTTGACATCTTGTAACAAAAGTTCGCTAGCCACTGGCGCATGAAACTTTGCCGTTACATCGTAGATTGTTACATTTTGATGTAAACCCAGCCAATATGTACCTTCTGAAATAACTTTTACGTAGTTTCCGTTTTTAAAAACCAACCCTACTTTTCCTTTGTAAATTCGTACTCGTTTCATGATTTCTATTATTAATTTTGCCATTTTGGCGATTATACTTTTCATGATGAAAACAATCCGTATCAATCATTTCTTAATCACGGAAATGAATGGTTTTATAGCGTTCCAATACTCTTTTTTGAGGATGGAATCGCACCAAAATAGAACAACCAATGTTCGCTTTTGGTTTGATTTGATCGTCAAGAAATACTACTTTTCTGCTGTAAAGCATTTCCATTTCAAGGCGACTTCAAAACTGCATTGGTTTCGTTTGAAACTTCTGCGGATTGATACGTTATTGTTTTCAATAAAAAACAGTTTTATAGACTGTCGATCTTTTTTAGAAGAGATCTTACTTCGGAGCGGTTTCCCGCGCTACATTAAAAGTGTAGTGCTCTACCAATTGAGCTACAATAGCCAGCCTTTCGGAGCTACTGATCGGACTCGAACCGATAACATTACAAAAATTCGCTAGAACCCAAATCTAGTGCGTCTACCTATTCCGCCATATCTGAAAAGATAGTGGGATTCGAACCCACATGAATACATTGATTTTTGGAAATCAACAAACCTTCAAGTCGAGTTGCATATAAAATCATGATACACGTTGTGCAAGGTTTTATACAATGGTGCTATACTGAAACACGCAACAAGACTCGCTTGATATTTTTACTCGATAATCGAGATTTAATTTTTTCTTTTATAAAACCTCGCTACATTCTCCGTATAGCGAGGATGATCAACTAAACAAACAGTAGTAATTTGCAACTGTTTTTTGTTTACGAAGCAAATATTGTATAGAGCTGCGCATTTATTTTGCGTAGATAAAATATGTATAAGGGAAGAAGATATCTAATGCTATTTACACAATGCTATCTGCACAAGACGAACTTGCAAAAGCATATGGTTTCGCTTTGAATACAAAGCCCATTCCCAAGATATATCCCATAGCTTCTTTGAGTGCCACATTTGACTTAAATTTTGCGTCTGTATTAATATCTGCATGGACTTCCAATTCAATATTGTACTTTTCTAATAGGTCACAAATCGTATAAGCTGCTTCTACGGATAGCGTAACTTCTCTAAGCATACGCTCTTTTATTCCTATGTTAGTAGTTCCTTTTTCGTTTTTAATGAACATAAAACCACCTTTTCCTTCTCTTAGAATCACTATTACAGTACCGTAGGCCACGTGTGTTTTATACGCTTGTGAATCTGAACCCACACAAATCTTCAACTTGTGACCAGCTTTTTGTTCTTTTATAATGGCATTCTCTACAAGTGTTGTTATGGGTTCATTGAACTTTTTACCTGAAAAATTTCGCCATTTGTTCACTGCTATTTTCATCTTTTTTATTTTTATGTTGAAGTAACCATTGCAAACAATTTTGATTTGCAACGGCTTTTTACTTGAATAAATTTTTGAATCTTTTATAAAGACTGTCCAAGAATAGAAACTTGGACAGTCGCTTCTACATTACTTAAAAAGAAGTACTTCTTTTACCACATTCGCAGCTTCTTTATTCAGTATTTTTGTCATTACTTTTTGATGCGTTTTTTCCACGGTCTTCCAATCATTTTCATAATCTTTTACGAAGTCTTCCAGTGCATCTTTAGCTAGGAATCCGATCGTTTTTCCAGTTTGTTTTGGAGAAAACTCGCCAAGTTTACTTTGTACATTCATCAAACGATTTTCGTTTACATAACCTAGAAGTACATCCATCAATGCTTTTTCTGTTTCTGAAAGTATTGATGTTGCACTCGCTTTAAAAACTTTGCTTCGCTTTACATGTGACTTCTCAGACCATTTTTCATTTTTGTTTTTGAAAATAACACGTTGTCCATTTCCAAAACGTCTGCTTACCAAAGGTTTGATAATTGTTCCTTCACAAATATTATCTTCGATTTTTGGAAGGTCTAGCCATTCATGTACGCTAGATTCAAAGTCATTTGGATATGTCATACATTCACTAAATGTACCCGTGAACAGCGTTTTTGCATACAATAGTCCTACGGTTTCAAAGTATGTATTTGCAATCGTAACGTCTAGATATTGTGTGTGGTTTAGACAGATATCAAATGCGTAAAAGTCATTTTCTGGACTGTAAAACACACCTTTTTGAATACGAGTCATACCTTTGATTTTTTCAACCTCCTTATGCTCGTAACTTCCTCCAAAAATTTCACTGAAAACGGTAATGATTTCTGTTTCTGGGAAATCTTCTTTCACAAGTTTGAAAAGTGCTTTTATTGCTTTCTCGTATTTGTTCAGTACATATTCGTAGTTGTTAAAGTTTTCACCTTCCGCAATTAGACTCGTACGTTTGGCAACTTGAATGGTATTTCCATCAGTGATAAATGAAAAGTTAGCTCCATGTACTTTTTCTTGTACTACGAAAACATCGTTTCCATAACCGTGAAGGTATACTTGTTCCGTTGCCTTTTCACGGTAGGTGTTTTCAATACTATTATATTTTTTGAACATGATTTCTATGCTGTTTTAGAAAGCTATCTTGAAAAGTTCGATTTCTGTTACAGCGAATCAAATTCAGAATGAAATTTTTGAATCTTTTCTAATAGCTTTAATTTTTACTTATTTTCATACAATCGATCTCTGCGATCAATTTCTCCTAAAGGACTTCCTTTGACCGTGGAAATGTTTTGAAAACCATTTTCCTCCGTAATTAAAGACGCTTCAGGTAACACGGCACCTCTGCGTTTATTTCCATAATCGCCCGTTAGTTTTTTTGTAGCTGGATCCACATCGCCCCATAATATGGCGGGTTTTCCAGGATCAATCGGTTCTACAAAATAGGTGACTCCAGTGCGTTTTGACGTCACGAGGAATCTTCCTGAATCTTCAGTTTTGTATAGAAACTTTTGTAATACATCTTTTCTCATGACTGTTTTTTTATTTGTTATTAATTAATTTGATACCATTTTCAATGTAAATTGGTATAAGAAATGACAAGATTATACTTGCATCTTCGAGATAACCCCTCGCTATTTTGCTTAAACTACATTTCCTTGTTGTGGAATAAATAGGATTCGAACCTATATCTCTGGGACTTCAATCCATCGCATTGACCAACTCTGCCATTATTCCAATTTGGGTGACTTCGGGATTCGAACCCTGTTCTTCTCATTCACAGTGAGGCGTTTTACCAAATAAACTAAAGACACCATTTTGTAGTGATAGAAACTTAGATACTGAATCAAGTTCAGCACAAGCTTTCATCTGCCAACGTATCAGATTGACGCTTTACCAGTTAAGCTATATCACTATTTTAGTGGCGATAGAAACTTAGATACTGAATCAAGTTCAGTACAGGCTTTCAACTTCTGGCTTATGAGACCAGTGCTTTACCAATTAAGCTATATCGCTATCGTAGATCTGAGAGGAATCGAACCTCTTCTCCGAGAGTCAAAGTCTCGGGTGCTAGCCGTTACACTACAGATCAATTTTGTAAGTCTAATAGGATTCGAACCCATACTCCAAGTGTCGTAAACTTGTGTGCTATCCATTACACCATAGACTTGTTGCAACTCCTTTCTAAGATTGCTTTTGTACAGAGAGAGAGATTCGAACTCTCAAAAAACTGCTTCTAAGACAGCCGCGTATACCGGTTCCGCCACCTCTGCATTTATTTAGTACCTGCGGTGGGATTAGTTCACAAAACCTCTATTTTATACTGCGGAGTTCATGAATACTAAAGTATTTCGAACCCACATGTGCTTCGCACAACAGCGTTTAAGACTGTTTTGTATACCAGTTCCATCACACAGGTATTTTGTACTCTGTAAGATTCCGAGTATGCCTCGGACCAACCCTTAATTCTACATAGAAATGAGCTGGCGAATTCAACGAATCCGATTTATCAAGTCTAAACTGTTGAGTTAAAGTGTAGCGTCTTAGCCGTTTGACCAACAGAGCTTTTATTTGTCTTGGAAGCAGGAGTCACAAAGTGTTCCTGCTACGCCTCATTGCAAATCAAATACAAGTAAACTTGCTTTGATTTAGTCGTCTGGGAAGCAGGACTCGAACCTACATCCTCTCGCTTCCAAAGCGAGTAAACAGCCAATTGTTCTATTCCCAGATATTGCGGTTCATACGAGAATCGAACTCGTATCTCCCGAGAGACAGTAGGGTAGGATAGCCGTTACCCCAATGAACCATTTTACTTATGTTGCGCGCCTGTAAGGATTCGAACCTCAACCGTATGTTTTGGAGACGTACATGCTGCCAATTACACCACAAACGCATTGCTTTTGAGCACCTATCGAGACTTGAACTCGAAACTGTAGGTTGGAAATGCGTAGCATTCACGAACTCCAACATTCAAATAAACTCTATGTGAGCTAATTCTACTATGTTGCCAATTACACCATAGATGCGTATCGTGGAAGTAGTAGGACTCGAACCTACACGCTCCGAAGAGACCAGATTTACAGTCTGGCGAGCCAACCAATTGCTCAATACTTCCGTTTTATAGAGACAAGGATGAGATTCGAACTCATAAAAAACAGTTTTGCAGACTGTTGCTTTCACCATTCAGCCACCTTGTCGTTGCGATATTGGAAGGATTCGAACCTTCAACCCCAGACTTAACAGGTCTTTGCTCTACCATTGAGCTACAATATCCTATTGTGGAGACACGGAGACTTGCACTCCGTTTCGCTGGTTGCAAATGAGCTTGCGAATTCAATGAGACCATAATCTCAAATAGGCATCATCGAATTAAACCCACGATTTTAGCTAGGTAAACTATATCCCCAATATGTTGCGGAGCGCAAAGGAATTGAACCTTCACCGCCGTGAGGCGGACTTGATTAGCAGTCAAGCGTAACAAACCAATATTTACCTACACTCCATTATTTTGTTGATGCAGTGAGATTCGAACTCACGACCTTGACGTTAAAAGCGCCCTGCTCTGCCAACTAAGCTATGCATCAGTTTTATTTGCGGAAGAAGTGGGAGTCGAACCCACACGAGTCGTTAGCTCCGAACGGTTTTCAAGACCGTGGCCACCGCCAATTGGCTTGCTCTTCCAAAATATGAACCATAAAAAAAGCATCTCTTTTTTCGGGAGATGCTTTTATAAAGTTTCTATATAGTTACTGTCATAGTAACGTATCTTTATAATACTCCCATTTTTTTCTATACATAAAATCTCCCTTCTGTTCCCAAATAAACAGTCTGCAACTTTCCGGCGATCGGAGAATATTTGCTAAGGAGGATATGTGATGTATATTAAATTTCATGATCTATTTTTTATGATGTCGTTTTTGTTTTTGACGTTGCAAATATGAAAA
>JBCCLS010000191.1:0-6568 GCA_039026835.1 Bacteroidota bacterium
ATCTTTGAATAAAAAGCTTTTCTATGCGTATTTTTCTATTCATCATTTTTAGCTTAGCTATGTGCACGCAAACCATAGCACAAAGTGATGCATTGGCGCGACAGTATTATGAAAAAGGAGAATACAAGAAAGCCATTGTTGCTTTTGAAAAACTCTACAAACGAACACCGCGTAAAATCAACTACTTTATCGGTATGATCAACAGTTATCAGCAATTAGAAGATTTTGATGCTGCTGAAAAGTTACTATTGGAATCTTTAAAGGCGCCTAGACTCAATCCCATTTTATATGTGGAAACAGGTTTTAATTACGATCTAAAACGCGATTCCATCAACGCCAATATCTATTACGAAAAAGCGGTATCGTATGTGCAACAAAAAGTTTCATCATCCTACAGTGTTGGGCGCGCTTTTGAGAAAAAATCGTTGCTAGATTATGCACTGCGCATCTACAAATTCGCCATGGAAGAAAATCCAAACTACAACTTCCTCAACAATATTGCGCGTATTTATGGTGAAAAAGGAGACATTGAAAAAATGTTTTCGAGTTATCTCGATTTAATCAAAGATCGTGTAGAACAAAAAGGCTACGCACAGCGAATCATCAGTCAGTTTTTACGAAATGATCCAAATGAGGAGAATAATACACTCTTTCGAAAACTATTGCTCAAACGCAATCAAGAAGAACCCGATTTGTTGTGGAATGAATTGTTAAGCTGGCTTTTCATCCAACAAAAACAATACAAAAGAGCTTTTATTCAAGAAAAAGCAATTTACATGAATGGTGATTATTCATTACAACGTATTTTTGAGTTGGCAAGCTTAAGTATTGAAGGAAACGACAAAGAAACAGCTCGCGAGATTCTCAATTATATCATAGACAATTCAACGCAATCTAGCACTATCATTCGTGCTTCACAAAACCTATTACAGCTCGATATTGAATCTGTAACAGACGGAAATTACGAAAACATTCAGCAACGGTTTGAAGCCTTACTTTTAGAATACGGACGCAACTTTAGAACCATTTTACTGCAACGTGATTATGCAAATTTCTTAGCTTTTCAGCAAAACAAGCCACAAGAAGGAATCGCATATTTAAAAGAAGCTATCGAACTGCAACTCACACCGAGACAATTGGCAGTAGTCAAATTAGCATTGGGCGATATTTTAGTGTATCAAGAGCAATTCAATCAGGCATTAATTTACTTTTCACAAGTACAAAAAGCCTTAAAAAATGATGTCACTGGACAAGAAGCGCGTTTCCGTGTTGCACGTACAAGCTATTACAAAGGTGATTTTGAATGGGCAGAAACGCAATTAAAAGTATTAAAATCGTCCGTATCACAATTAATTGCGAACGATGCGTTGCAACTCAAATTGATTATTTCCGACAATTCTTTGGAAGATTCTACGCAGACTGCCTTAAAAAAATATGCAAAAGCCGATTTACTTTCCTATCAAAAAAAAGAAACGGAGGCAATAGCCAAGTTGGAAGACATTTTACAAAATCACAAAGGTGAAAAAATAGAAGACGAAGCTTTACTCATGCAAGCAAAACTGCTAGAAAAAAGAGGTGAATATGACAAAGCACGCATCAACTACAAAAAGATCATTGAATTTTTCAAAGACGATATCTTAATGGATGACGCACTTTTTGCCATGGGACAACTCTACCTCAACCATTTTGATGATGAAGAAAAAGCCAAACAGTTTTTTGAAGAAATCATTTTCAATCATCAGGATAGCATTCATTATGTAGAAGCCCAAAAATCCTATCGCAGACTGCGCGGTGATGCTGTAAATTAGATACACACAGAATTTCTAAAGTCAAACTTTTCCAATAAATTGGCTTAAACAAAAGCCTCAAATAAAGTGAAGCAAGGCAAATGTTTGAATCACTTCTAAATAACTTGAATTCAAAAAGGTTTCCACACATAATTCAACACAAAACCTTAATTTTGTATTTTGAATTTAATATTAAATCCAAAATGAGTTTTTCTTTTCCGCAGTGTAGTACGGATTTTTCGTCAAAAATTTTTGAAGCCTTGGAGAAAATTTAGAAAAATCAGGACGGTTTTAGTTTTTCTCCCAAAAAGAAAAACTAAAAACACCTCTGGAAAAGTGCCCTTTCTTTTGTTGAAGCCTGTGCTGAACTTGATTCAGTATTATTTGGGCAAGCAAAGAAATCGAAGATTCATGAATACCTATCTAATAAAATAGAAATTGACATGAACTAAAACGAAAGTAGAAACATAATTTTAAAAAGGAAGATTCAATTTTATTAGAAAGATTTGTGTATAAGAGTAATAAGCACTAATTAAAAGATAAAAATGTACATTTACAACGTTACTATTAATATTGCCGATAGCGCTCGCGAAGAATTTTTAACTTGGATGAAAATACATATTCCCGATGTATTAGCGACAGGTAAATTTTTAGAAGCTCGTTTCTCGCAAGTCTTGGTCGAAGAAGAAACTGGTGGCACTACGTATTCTGTACAATACACCGCCAAATCTCGTGCAGACTTAGACGCCTATTACAAAGAAGATGCACCACGATTGCGCCAAGAAGGCATGAAAAAGTTTGCGGATACCATGATTGGATTCCGAACTGAATTGAAAATAATAGAAGATTTTAAAGCATACTGAACATGAAGGAGAAAAAATATTATTCACAACTAGCGTATTTTATAAAAGCCGTGCTGATTATCATTGTAATTGGCGTATTTTTCTATATAGAAACGGAGTTTGCAGATAAAATTGCCGAAAACTTGAGTATCAAATTTCGTAAAAATCTAGTTGCAATTGAGTACACACTCAATATTCTATTTGGTGCCATAGGTTTGCTGTTTATCGCCATAATTCTGTTGCGTGGAAAACCTGCAATTACCATCAACGATACCGCAATCCGCACCAATCGTTTCAAAAAGAATTTTGACGAATTGGCATCGTATCATCCTGGAAAAGGCGGAAGCGAACCATATGTAATTTCAAAAGAAGGCAGACAATACGATATAGAACTTTCATGGTTTTCTAAAAAAGATCGCACAGAGATAGAATCCTTTATCAAAGCGCGCGTCCAAACTGTCTGAATACCGATTCAATTCACACTACATGAGCGATAAAGTACGAGCAAAAAAGCACTTAGGACAACATTTTCTAAAAGACGAAGAAATAGCACAACGCATTGCCGATACACTCACCCTGAATCGATATGACAATGTCTTGGAAATTGGTCCTGGAATGGGCGTGTTGACGAAATATTTACTTGAAAAACCGATCAAAACGTTTGTGTGTGAAATTGACACAGAATCTGTAGCATACTTGCGTGCGCACTATTTGCAACTGTCTGATCGTATTTTGGAAGAAGATTTCTTAAAGTACAATTTGAAGAAAACCTTTAACGATGCACCTTTTGCGATCATAGGGAACTTTCCATACAACATTTCAACACAAATCGTATTCAAAACGCTAGCACTTCGAGATCAAATTCCGGAATTCAGCGGCATGTTTCAAAAAGAAGTTGCCCAACGTATTTGCGCTACACATGGAAACAAAACCTATGGAATTCTTTCTGTATTGACACAAGCATTTTACGAGGCAGAATATCTATTTACAGTGCCACCTTCTGTATTCAATCCTCCACCAAAAGTTGATTCAGGTGTGATGCGACTCATTCGCAAGGAAAATTACACACTTCCGTGCGATGAAAAACTATTCTTCAGAGTCGTAAAAATGGCATTTCAACAGCGTAGAAAAACGCTTCGTAACAGTTTAAAAACATTCAATCTGTCCAATAATTTAAAAGAAGATACTATCTTTGGGCTGCGACCTGAGCAATTAAGCGTGCAAGGGTTTGTAGATTTAACCATCAAGATAGCAAATGACTCCATTTAAACTCAGCAATGAACTCATTGAGAACGTAGCACTGCTCATTGAGGAAAAAAAAGATTCGGCACTTCTAGAACTACTAGAAGAAATTCACTATGCCGATATTGCAGAGATTATTGATGAGTTAACGCTGGAAGAAGCAACCTACATTATCAAACTGTTAGACAGTGAAAAAACCGCTGACACACTCACTGAAGTTGACGATGATGTACGTGAAAAAATTCTGGAAAATCTTTCTGTAAAAGAAATTGCTGAAGAAATTGACGAACTTGATACAGACGATGCTGCCGATATCATTTCAGAACTTCCCGACGAGCGAAAGCAACAAGTAATTTCAAAACTTGAAGACAAAGAACACGCCAAAGAAATTGTAGAATTACTGCGATATGATGAAGATTCTGCTGGCGGATTGATGGCGAAAGAATTGGTTTGGGTCAACGAAAACTGGAATGTGATGACATGCGTGCGCGAAATGCGCAAACAAGCAGAAGAGGTCACACGCGTGCACTCCATATACGTTGTAGATGACGATGATATTCTAAAAGGAAGATTGTCACTCAAAGATTTGCTCACAACCTCTACACGTACGCCTATCAAAGATGTCTACATTCCAAAAGTCGATTATGTAAATGTCAACGACAAAGCAGAAGATGTTGCCAAAGTCATGTCAAAATACGATTTGGAAGCCATTCCTGTAGTAGACGAAATGAAACGCTTGGTGGGTCGTATTACGATTGACGACATTGTCGATGTCATCCGTGAAGAAGCTGAAAAAGATTATCAATTAGCTGCAGGTATTACACAAGATGTAGAAGCTGATGATAGCATTTGGCAATTAACACGCGCACGTTTGCCTTGGTTATTTTTAGGATTGGTTGGCGGAATTGGTGCCGCAGCCATCATGGAAGGTTTTGAAGAAATGATTAGCAAATACGCCATTCTATTCTTTTTTACGCCACTCATTGCCGCAATGGCAGGAAATGTAGGTGTACAGTCGAGTGCAATTATTGTGCAAGGATTGGCAAACGACGATATCAAAGGAAGCATCAACAACCGATTGTGGAAAGAAATGCTTTTAGCCTTGTTAAATGGCGTTGCACTTGCTATCATTCTATTCTTTGTTGTTTGGATTTGGAAAAATGATCCTATCGCTGCTTTGGCAATTTCAGCATCTTTAGTCATCGTCATTATTGTTGCAGGAATCATCGGAACTTTTATTCCTTTATTCTTAAACAAACGCGGCATTGATCCAGCTATTGCGACAGGTCCATTCATTACTACTAGCAATGACATCTTTGGAATCTTAATCTACTTTTTAATTGCGAAATTAATCATTGGAATATAATACCTATTGTACTCCAAAAAGCAACTTTCAAGAAATACATTCATTTTTAATTTATTAGCTTTGGGTATTACATCTAAAACCATCACTGATGAAAAAAATTATATGTTACGTACTCATTGCAATGACTTTCGGTTGCGCACAAGACACCTCTGAAAAAGATGCGCTTAAAAAAAACCTTGAAGTATCCGTAAAACAACTAGACAGCTTAAGAAGTGTTTTAGACAAAGCGAAACTTGCTCCCAAGCAATCCATCAAAACATTTTTTACGTTTCAAAAACAAAATGCCGAAGAAGCCATGAATTTTTATGTGAGCTCATTTAAAAATTCTAAAATCACCAGTGTGCAACGATATGGAAAAGAAGGTCCTGCCAAAGAAGGCACCATCATGTTTGCCACTTTTGAATTGAATGGAAGTGCTTTTGCCTGTAGCGATAGTTATGTAAAACATGCATGGGATTTTACACCGGGCGTTTCTGTATTTGTAGAATGTACATCTGATGAGGAAATTCAGGATTTGTTCACAAAATTATCAGAAAATGGAAAAGTCCTCATGCCACTAAACAATTACGGATTTAGCAAAAAATTTGGATTTATAGAAGACCGTTTTGGCGTGTCGTGGCAATTGAATTTGGATTGATAAAGTTTGACATTTCGTATTAGATAAGTATAAAAATAAACGTAAAATTTCCTTCATACGCAGTTTCCATATGAAGGAAATTTGATCTCTAATCACAAGTAACAGTATAACTTCCTGTCATTTTTCCTTGATTAAAGCCATGAGGACTTGGTGTTAATTCGCCTCCCCAATTATGCAAAATGATTCCATATCCGTAAATATCAAATCCGTTAGGTTTTGCTACATAATCCAGTGTAAGCATATAATAAAGTCCATTACATTCTTCAACCCAAGTTTGTCCAGGATTCAAATATTGAGTTCCTACAGCTGTCGCTTTAAATTGCATATTTCCTGATGTAGGTTGCGTGTATGTCCACTCATTATCAACTTTTCTCACAGTTTGATTATCTACTTCAAGTGCGGTCCACTCAAATCGATCTAAGGTTACTGTCCATTTACCTTCACTATTGACATTTATACTAATTGCTGCCATAATATTATATTTTAATGATTTAATTCCTACTCTATATCATTTAGGCTTTTCGGATTACGCCTATCTAGTCAACACTGTTTGTAGCTACTTAATAAATCAGCTGTTAACTATGATATAAATCTAGGATAAAGCTTATTTTTAGTATAGGTAGAAATTACTCGTTTTGTTTAAATTAAGTATTATCACTTGCGTTACAAGTGATAGTACTTGTATCATATGATA
>JBCCLS010000192.1:0-6567 GCA_039026835.1 Bacteroidota bacterium
CCACCACGTACATAGACAGGAATATAATTCTCTTTGGTTTGCACGACTTTTGTTTGTCCACCTACTGCTTTTTCATCCGTTTCAAAGTCAAACCAAACCGAACCTTTTGGAAAATAGACTTCTTGAGTAGTGACACTATCTTTTAAAATTGGCGTTACCAAGAAATCATTTCCCCACAAATACGAAGAAGACTTTGTATATAGCGCTTTGTTGTCTTCTTCTTCAAAAAACAACGGACGCATTAACGGAGTTCCTTTTTGGTTGTTTTCAAAAGCCGTGGTGTAGTTGTATGCCAACATATCATAACGCAAGTTAATAGCTTGTTTGGCAAGTTCTTTGGCGCTTTCGGAACGAAACACAGGTTCACTAGGAACTGCTTCCTGTGCATGCGGACGGTAAATCGGTTGAAAAACTCCGTATTGCAACCATCGTGCATATAAGTTATCATCCAAATTATCACCAGCAAAACCGCCTAAATCGGAGTGCATATAACTTAAGCCTTGCATTCCCATTTGCAGTGCAATTTCAGGTTGCGATTGCAATCCGCCCCAAGTTCTATTTACATCTCCCGACCAAGGAATAAGTCCGTAACGTTGCGAACCAGAATACCCAGCACGCATCAAAATAAATGGACGTACGTTTGGAAAATCTCTGGCATAGCCTTCGTATACCAATCGCGCCCAGTCGTGTCCGTAAATATTATGTACTTCGTTGGCAGTTCCTGTTTGGTGAATAAGCTTTTCAGGATGTACTTCCGGTTCTCCCAAATCGCCCCAAACACCGGCAACGCCAAGTTTGGCGAGTTCTTTATAAATATTCCAAAACCACGCTTCTCCTTTTGGATTGTAGATATCGATTAAGCCTGTATTTCCGAAATAGAAATCAAACTTAAACGGATTGCCTACAGAGTCTTTTGCCAAAATACCCAAATTGGACGCTTCATACCAACGTTTGGAAGTTGTCAAAATAAACGGTTCGGTTATGAAAATTGTCTTCACACCTTGATTGTCCAAGTTTTTGATCATTTGTTTGGCATCTGGGAATGAATCTGTATGTACTTTCAGATTTCCCATAGTGCCTTTGATTTCTTTCCCAAACCAATACAAGTCTAAGATGATAGCATCTACAGGAATTTGTTCCTCTTTGAACTTTTGAATGGTCGCCTCGGTTTCTGCTTGTGAATGATATCCAAATCGACTTGAAAAGTTGCCAAATGCCCAACGTGGCGGCAGCGGTTGTTTTCCAGTCAAATCAGTATAATTGTCCATTACCTCTACCCAAGAATCGCCCACAATGACTTGATAGGTTTTGCGACCGGAAATGGTTTCATACGTAAGCGTATTGTCTTTGTTGCTGTCTAAATCCAAATATCCAATTGGCGCATTGTCAAAGTGAAGCATGTATTTGTGGGACGAAATTACAATGGGCATGGTGTAATTCATCAATTCTGAGCGTGTTTCGTAACCGTAATGTGCTCGGTTGTAGAGTTTGAGTCGATTTCCGCTACGATTCATGCCCAATGCACGCGCTCCACCGCCATACAAGACTTCATCTTCTGTAAGGTTGAATTGAATTGCTTCTCCTTCGGCTACTTTTTGATAGCCGTTTTTTTCTGAAATAATCGGTTGTCCTTTGTAACTGTATAAAATTTGAAAAGGTGATTTTTCAACATGAACAGCAATTCCATCTGAGATCAAATCTACGGAAGTGGCAGATTCAGTAACCGACTTTATTTTTTTAGTATTCTGTAAGATGACAGCATGACTTTGTGCGGTAATTTGTTGTCCTTTCGGGATAAATGTGGTGCTCACCATTGCATCATTGATCAGTCGAATGGTATATTGACCATCCGAGACTTCAATGGTGTGTAGGTTGGCATTTTCTGTATGCTTGATGAATTTTCGATTTGCATTTTGTGCAACGGAAAACTGCCAACATAGACATGATAAGAATAGTATTTTAATAAATTTCATAGCTTACTTTTTTAATAAGAAAGTCAACGGAATGTGCAATCGTTTTTGCCACGAGTTTTCTGAGTGATCGGTGCCTTCAAACTTTCTGTTGGCAAAATTGGCTTCGGTATATCCTTTTTTCATAAATACGGTATCTACTATTGGCGCGTATTGTGGATAGTGTTTGTCTAGCGTTTCTGTTCCGTAATCAAAATAGAAACGATGTGTTTTTGGCGATGGTAAATGATCACTCATATAGGCAAAAAAGGTACCTGGAAGCGGATTATCAGTTCTTGGACTTGCACCGACCCAATGTGTAGAAATACAGGCTGCAGCACTGTAAATTTCTGGATATTCGCACATGGCATACATGGAAATGAGTCCGCCCATACTCGAGCCTGCTACAAAAGTATGTTCACGATCTGTTTTGACAGCATAGGTTTTGTCAATATATGGTTTTAGTTCTTTTGTTAAAAATCGCAAGTAATTGTCTGCATTGAATGCCATGGAGAAGTTATTGGCTTTTGCTTCCTTTCGTAACTGTTTTTGTGTCGCTTCGTTTAAATAGAAGAATGCTTTTTGTGGAAAATAATCTTGCCAGCGAATTTCAGAAATGTTCCACGGCGAAACAACAATAAAATCTTCCACTACACCATCTTTCATAAGTTTGGACGCTACTTCGTCTACTTTCCATTCTTGTTTGTTCCAAGTTGTGGCAGCATCGTAGAGCATTTGTCCGTCGTGCATGTACAATACGCTGTATGTTTTGTCAGAAGAGTAGTTTTCAGGCAACCAAACATCTACATTTCGCGGACGAATATATTCAGAAGGAAAATCAACCACACGCATGAGCTTTCCACTCGCTAGATTGACCGTTTTTACTTCCTGTGCAACAGGCTCGCTACTTTTATTGAATTGTACCGCGTCTGCAAATAGCCAAAGCAAGGCTTCTTTCAGTTCGCTTCGCCAAAAGACTTCACTGTGAACGCCATCTGGTGAAAATTTTGCAGTCACATTATCTGTAGGAAAGTTATTCTTGTTAAATACTTGCAACATTTTTTTCAGGTTGTCCACCATATTTCCACCTTCCTTTTCGCCCATTAGGTAGTAGAGTTTTGAATTGTTTGCTTTCGCAAGATGATTCTTTGTGAAGGTAAATATGTCTTCAGAAAACCAAAATGAAGGTGAGAATACGCCCGCTTTTCCAAATACATCTGGATACGCAAAGGCAGCGTAGTGGGAGATTAATCCGCCCATAGAACTTCCCATGATAGCTGTGTGTTGCGCCTGTGTTTTGGTTAGATATTTCTTGTCAATCGCAGGTTTTAAAGTTTTTGTGATGAATTCTACATATTCTTTTCCTTTTGGAGAATCGTATTTGTCATTTTCCCAAATAGTGTATTCTTGCATGCGATTGTCACTATTGTCAATAGATATGACAATGATATCCAAACCATAGGTGTAGTGTAAGGTATTCAAGGTTTCATCAACTTCCCATTCGCCAGAGTAGGAAGTCGCTTTGTCAAATACATTTTGTCCGTCATGCATGTATAGTACAGGATACGATTTTTCAGATTTTCCATAGTTTGGAGGTAGATATACCATGATTTTCCGCGTGGTGTTAAGCTGTGGAATTTTAAATGCTTCTGCAAAAGTTTCTACATTGGGTTGTTTGGTAGAAACGGTTTGGTTGGCACTTCCATCTGACCAAGCGCCTATGGATATTTCGATAGTTTCTGGTGTTTCTTTGAAGGTATAATTTCGGTTTTCAATATTTTGACGTTTTGCATCTAATTCCACACTCTCCCAAGTGCCTAAAGTAAATTTGAAACTGATATTTTCCTTATGATTGGGCAATGTGATTTGATAGGTTTTGTCTTTTTGTTCCAGTTTCAATTCAGGTCTTCCGCCAGACCAGCCTTCAAAATCACCAGAAATAAAGATGTCTTTGGTGTAATCGTGATCGCTTGGCAAATCGTTCAGGATCATAGTGACTGATTTTTTGCCATCGGTATTGTCGTCTTTTTGTTGTCCTTTACAGGAGAAGAACAATACGGAGAGTATAATTATGGTTAGTTGTGTTTTCATGACATTTATGTCTTCCCGCGTAGGAGGGAATCTGGTTGTTTTATATTTTTATAATATTGAGATATCAGTATTGAGATTTGTTTTTTTAACCTTAATTGTTTCCAATTATTTCTCGATAGATCCTGAATCAAGTTCAGGACACTCGAAGTGATGTTTAGTTTTCGAATAGGTTTTTACATCTTGACTAATGCCTAAAACCTAATTCTTAATCCCGAGTTCTTTCGAAGTGACGTTTGTACTTTGTGTACGCTTTGCGTCAGGTCGAGTGAAAATGCAATAGCATTTTTGTATCGAGACCTACTTGGTTTTCAAAACATCTCATTCCTTATTTCATTTCGTTGTCAAAATGATACTTCCTTTTTCTTTAAATTCAATTTCTTCTCCCCAAGTAAATGGTTCGCCAGTAATGACATTTGTCAACGTTTTCCCTGCTAAGTTCATTTCTGCATAACGTTTTAGATCAATAGTGATAGGCGCTTCATTTTTGTTGATAATATGCACAATGGTTTCATTCCCTAATGTCCTAAACAAGAAATAGGTTCCCAAAAATGGTGCAAAATGCACTGTTTTTCCTTCATGAATGGCTTTGCTGCTTTTGCGGAAATTTAATAACTGTTTGAGATAAATTTGCATGTCCTTTTGCTCATCTGTCAAACCTTGACCTGTAAATGCGTTGACAGCATCACCTTTCCAGCCACCAGGGAAATCGGTACGAATTAATCCGTGATCGCCTGGTTTTTCAAAGTCGTTCATGAGTATTTCTGTACCGTAATAAATTTGTGGAATTCTAGGCAATACTAATTGATAACTAAGTGCCATTTTGGTATTAGTAATGTCACCATTCATTTGTGTAAAGATGCGACTCATATCATGATTGTCTGGAAAAATCATAATATCTTTTGGGTTGGGATAGTGAAAATCGTTTGCCAAACCTTCATAAATTTTCACCAAACCTTTGTCCCATGCTTCTTCTTCGTTTAAGGCTTGTACAGTATTGCGCTGCATGGCAAAATCCATTGTAGATTTTAAATTGCTTTGATAACCGTCTTTGTTTTGAGCACCTTGTTGCCAATATCCAATGAGTAATGGATTGTAACTCCATTCTTCTCCAACAATAGAGAAGTTAGGATATTCGTTCATGATAGCGCCAGCCCAATTGCTCATAAATTCTTTGTCTGGATATGGATAGGTATCTTGACGAATTCCGCTGAGTCCAATGGCTTCTATCCACCAAATACTGTTTTGAATGATGTAGGTTGCCATATACGGATTGCGCTGATTTAAATCGGGCATTGCCGAGACAAACCAACCGTGAGTCATGCCTTTTTTATCACTTTCAGAAGCATAAAGATCTTGATTTGAAGTGCGTCTGTGATTTGAGGAATTGATGGGTTTTTCATTTTCAAATTCTTTTTGATAGTTTACCCAATCACTGAATGGTAAATCTTGCATCCACCAATGTTCCGAACCACAATGATTCGCTACTTGATCCATAATGAGTTTGATACCGCGTTTATTGGCATTGTCTGCGAGTTCTTTGTATTCGTCAAAAGTACCAAAGCGAGGATCTACTTCGTAGTAATCCGTAATGGCATATCCGTGGTACGAACTTCGCGGCATATCGTTTGTGAGTAATGGGCACGACCATATTGCTGTAAAACCCATGTCGTCAACATATTCTAAGTGTCGTGTGATTCCGGTAATGTCGCCTCCGTGACGCGCGTAATCGTCTTTTCGATTGATGCTTGCTTCTTTGAGAAAACTCACTTTTTCTCCAATTTCGTTAGTCCCTGTTTTTTGCAGTGGAATGTCGTTGCTGGTATCACCATTGGCAAATCGATCGGGTGTGATGAGGTATAAAACATCAGAACTATCAAATCCGATGTAGTTGTCCGCAGCTTTTGTACGTTCTTTAAGTTCGTAGGTTTGGATGAGTGTTGTATTGTCTTTTAGTGTGAACTCAATATTGAAGTTTCCAGCTTGTGCATTGGCAATATCCATATCGATAAAGAGATAGTTAGGACTTTCTCCTGGTTGAACTTTTTCAATTTTGATGTTTGCATTGGAGATGTTCGGCGTGGCTTCAGCAATGTTTGTATGCTTGACTAAGAGTTGAAGTTTGGTATTTTTGAAACCTGTCCACCAATAGGGAGGTTCTACACGTTCGATATCGTTTTTGACTTCAATACTTTTTTCAGATGAAGTGTTGGCTGTTTTGGATTCGTCTTTTGAATTTTGACAAGCGAAACAGCTTATAAGTGCTAGAAGTACGATTGTTTTTTTCATCTGTTTTTATTTTTTAGTATTGAGATGTTAGTATTGAGTATTGAGACAAGACTATTTGATCTTTAAGTTTCAAAGTACTTCTCGATAGATTCTGAATCAAGTTCAGGACACTCGAAGTGACGTTTGGTTTTTTTAGTATTGAGATGCCGGTATTGAGTATTGAGACAAGTTTATTGAGCCTTCAAGTTTTTCAACAACTTCTTGATACTATTCTTAATTTTATTTTCAAAAAGGTTATTAG
>JBCCLS010000193.1:0-6557 GCA_039026835.1 Bacteroidota bacterium
ATTTTTTGTAAGATGGAAATCAATACAATGGTTGCTGTAAGGTTATCAATGATCGCAGATAAGATAAATGCTAGGAATGCAAAAATCCACAAGACGCGTTTTTTACTTCGGGTTTTGATAAAGCTTTTGATTGTAGCAAAGCCATTGAAATAATCAATAATTTCTACAATGGTCATCGCACCAAGTAAGAACACTAGTATTTCTGCGGTTTTCCCAAGGTGATGTAGTAATGTTTCTTCCATGAGATGCATCTTATCATCTTTGGCCATGCCACCAAAATCGTCAACCAACGCATGTGCTCCTGAATCGAACCAAGTTTGAAAACCTTCAATTCCAAAAGCGATAAATGCCCAACATAACGCCATCATGGCTAATGCTGGAATAAGCTTGTCAATTTTTAAGTTATGCTCTAAGGTTATGGCTAAATATCCTAAGACAAATACGGCTATTATTGCTGATTCCATTTCTGTTTTTTATAAGTTAATGGTTAAACTAATTCTTTCAATGCAATTTCAAAAGCAGTTTTGCTGACGTCTACTTTTGAGGCATTTCGTTTGAATGTATTTTGTAATGCTTTTTTGATTGTTCTGGAAGTATCTTCGAAAATGGCTTCATCGTCCATGGACACGCGGCGTTCCATAAAATACGCAAATACTCGTGCCATGCCACAGTTGGAAATAAAGTCAGGAATCAAACTCACTTTTTGATCGGTGTGTTCCATGATAGGTCCAAAGAAGATTTCTGTATCTGCAAATGGCACATTGGCACCGCAGGTAATGACTTCCAAACCTGTATCAATCATTTTATCTATTTGTTCTTGGGTAATAAGTCTTGAAGCTGCGCAAGGTGCAAATATTTCCGTTGGCAATTCCCAAATACGCGCATTCATTTCTTCAAAGGAAATCATGTGTTCCGCTACCAAGGTATTTCCGTCTTTGTTTAAGTAAAATGCCTTGATTTCTTCCTGTGAAAAACCAGATTCGTTGATAACACCACCAACTCTGTCAATGATTCCCACAACTTTTGCGCCCATTTGCGACAAATAAAAAGCCGCTGCCGCACCAACATTTCCGAATCCTTGCACAATAGCGCGTTTTCCTTCAATAGATCCACCATAAATATCGTAAAAATGACGTGCAGCTTCGGCAACACCAAAGCCAGTAATCATATCGGCCACTGTATATTTACGAGCAACATCAGGAGAATAGGTAGCACTTTCAATAACTTTGATGACGCCCATTCGAAGTTGTCCAATTCGGTTGATTTTATCAGCATCTGTAGGTTTAAAATGACCATTGAAGACGCCTTCTTGCGGATGCCAGACACCACTATCTTCTGTGATAGGAATTACTTCGTGAATTTCATCTACATTCAAATCACCGCCAGTTCCATAATAACTTTTGAGTAAAGGTGCTACTGCATTGTACCAACGTTTTAGTACGCCGTTTTTGCGTGGATCGTGTGGATCAAAATTAATACCTGATTTCGCGCCACCTATGGCAGGTCCGGAAACGGTAAATTTCACTTCCATTGTTTTTGCTAGTGAAAGTACTTCATTCATATCTAATCCTTTGCGCATGCGCGTTCCGCCACCAGCTGCACCACCACGAAGCGAATTAATTACAGTCCAACCTTCTGCTTCGGTTTCTGAATCTTTCCAATTGAAAACAATTTCAGGTGCTTTGTTTTCGTATATTTTTAGTAATTCTTTCAACTATTGCTATTTAGTGTGTCGATTCTATTCTGGCAAATATAAAAATTGTTCGCTTCTTAGAAGCATGCTTTATTCACATTTTAACTTTATGATAATTGTTTGGTTATTTTTTATAAATTTTTCCAGAAACATGATCCCTCGATGCGCCTGTAACACTCTGTAAACAATTTACCTCATCGCGCAAGCGCAAAACTCCTAGAAAACCGAAAATCAAGGCTTCTTTGTAGTCTATCAATTTGTTGGAAGGTTTGACTAAATTTAGTTCTTTTTCGGAGCTGACAAGTTCAAGTAAGTAATCATTGTAAGCACCGCCGCCTGTGACGAGTATTTTTGATTTTTCAGTAAAATTGGCTGCCAGTTGTTTCGCTGCATGTTCTGTAAATGTGCGTAGCAGATCAATTTCTTCTCTTTTTAATGTGTCTACTATTGGAAAAATTTCTTGCTGCACCCATTCCAATCCTAAAGACTTTGGTGGTTTTAGTTTGTAATATCGTAACTGATTCAGTTGTAATGCTACTTGTGATACATATTTTCCTGATCGCGCAAGATGCCCACGATCGTCATAATCAAATCCTAATTGTTTGGCGTATTTATTCAAAACTATGTTTACGGGACAAATGTCATAGGCAATGCGTTTTCCATTCTGATGAAAAGACACATTGGCAAATCCGCCCAAATTCAAACAGTAATCATATTCCGGAAACAGCAACTCATCACCGATTGGGACTAATGGCGCGCCTTGTCCGCCTAATTCGACATCTTGTACTCTAAAATCACAGACAACTGTTTGTTCTAAAATTTCAGCAATGACTGGCAAATTTCCAACTTGATAGGTAACTCCTTTTTCGGGCTGATGCAAAATCGTATGTCCATGAGAGCAGACAGCATCCAACTCACTAATTTGATGTTTTTTTATAAATTTTTGAATGGTTGTTGCTAAAGAATATGTATAAAATTCATCAAAATGTTTGAGTATGTTATCATCATATCGAATTGCTTCGCGTAGTTGTTGTTCCAAAGAAGCTTCATACGGAATTGTTTCGGCGACTAAAATCTCAAATTTCCAGCGTTCTTTTTTTTCAAAATGTATGTAGGCAAGATCAATTCCGTCGAGCGAAGTTCCCGACATGACACCAATCACTTTGTACTGACTCATATTGTAAATGTATTCAAAATTTGTTGTTTTGAATTCGCTTTTACGCAAGATTCACAATTTTATCACAGATAAATTAAGAATTCTTAAAAATAACTACTTATTATTGAAAATTCGCTATTTTAAAATTATATTTGTGCGACTTTTTTAGAAAATTATTAATACAATATATAATTATGGATTTTAATCTTACCGAGGAACACATGATGATTCGCGATGCCGCGAGAGATTTTGCACGCACTGAATTACTTCCTGGAGTTATTGAACGTGATAATAAACAAGAGTTTCCAAATGAGTTGGTTCGTAAAATGGGCGAATTAGGATTTATGGGAATTATGGTAGACCCAAAATATGGTGGAAGTGGTATGGACACAATTTCGTATGTATTGATCATGGAAGAATTGTCAAAAATCGATGCCTCTGCCTCTGTAATTGTATCTGTAAATAATTCATTGGTTTGTTACGGATTAGAAGCGTATGGAACTGAAGAACAAAAACAAAAATACTTAACAAAATTAGCTACTGGCGAACAAGTTGGTGCATTTTGTTTGAGTGAACCAGAAGCAGGAAGTGATGCAACTTCACAGAAGACAACTGCAATTGATATGGGCGATCACTACGTAATTAATGGAACAAAAAACTGGATTACCAGCGGTGGACGTGCAGATGTGTATTTGGTAATTGCACAAACAGATCGCGAAAAAGGACACAGAGGAATCAATGCATTTATTGTAGAAAAAGGAACACCTGGTTTTGATATTGGACCTAAAGAAGATAAGTTAGGAATCCGCGGAAGCGACACACATACATTACAATTTAATGATGTAAAAGTACCAAAGGAAAACCGTATCGGAGAAGATGGTTTTGGATTTAAGTTTGCGATGAAAACACTTTCTGGTGGACGTATCGGAATTGCAGCACAAGCACTCGGAATTGCTTCAGGAGCTTATGAATTGTCATTAAAATACTCCAAAGAGCGTAAAGCGTTTGGAACTGAAATTTACAATCACCAAGCAATTGCTTTCAAATTAGCTGATATGTACACAGACATCACAGCAGCACGTCATTTAGTGATGGAAGCAGCATGTAAGAAAGATAATGGCGACAGCTATGACATGGCAAGTGCCATGGCAAAATTATACGCTTCTAAAGTAGCTATGGAAGTCACTGTTGAAGCTGTACAAGTACACGGTGGAAACGGATTTGTAAAAGAATACCACGTAGAACGTTTGATGCGTGATGCAAAAATTACTCAGATTTACGAAGGAACTTCCGAGATTCAAAAAATTGTAATTTCAAGAGGATTAATTCGAGGATAAACTCAATTATATAAAAAAACTAAAAACGCGTTGGTTATCTCTAGCGCGTTTTTTTTAATTCTTTTTAAAATCTGTAATCGACTCCTAAACCAAAGGAATTGATATTTACACTTCCCAATTTGTAATGATTGAAACCGCCATGAACGGAAAAACGTTTTAAGTGACGACGTACGTGTAACTTGAATTCGTCTACTGTAGTATCATTGATCAAACTTTGCTTCCATAAAGTACTTATGCTGTATGGTTTTTTCAAAAATACATCAACTCCAACTTGATAGGTAAATCCAGTATCATCGACACCATTTCCAATATGCGTTACACCAACGCCCCAATATGCAGTGACATATTGTTCGCGGACACGATAAAAGTTGACCATCAATGAAGTAGCACCTAAATTATTTTTAGGTCTGTCTTCAAAAAAATGCAAATGATTGACCTCCACTCCTACCAACGGTACAAAGCGAAAATTGAGTTTGATGTCATTGCCATAAAATTCTTTTCCACTAGCAAAAAAAGTGTTTGAAATGGTGAGTTGACTTCGTTTTAAAGGCACATCTTCATCTCCAAAAGCATATTCTCCATGTGAACCGTCTGAGTACGGATATTCATAAAAATAGCGCGGCTCCATATTTCCAAAGAAAATACCGATTGTTGCTTGATAAGCGATTTCAATAAAAACTCCATCGAAAAAGCCAGCGCCGTCGCCCCAATCATCAGAATCATTCCAACTCGAACTGGAGGAACTGCTACTAGAACTACTTTTATTAGAAAGATCGCTTTTAGCTCTGTTGAGTTTTCCTTGTGCAAGACTGACACTACACACAAAGCAGCACAGGACTAGAGATAATAAAGTTTTTGATTTCATAAAGTTTGGTTTTAACGTTGCCATAATGCATCAAGAAAAGTGCCAAATTTTATGTGGAATATTATACAGAACATGTTATAAAAATAAGATCCCGCGGGGGCAGCGGGATTAATTTCATATCAAATTTTGAGTATGTAGTTAAGATCACTCAAAACACATCACTACCAAATCGGTAATAGCGTCGCAACAAATACATTGCATTATTCTTGCGATACTGTCACTTGATTTTTGTCGATCGCAATGGTCAAATGCGATTCTTGTACTTCGTCGTAATAAATTTCGACTTCTTTAAACTGGTTTCCAATTTCGATTGTTGTTTTTGCTGGTTTCATTTGGTTAATTTTAAGGATTTTCATAAATATCCCCCAAAAACAAGCTTAAAACAATACTTAATTATACGTATTTTTAAATCGTTAGTATTAAGGAAGAAATTCGCTTCGTCAGAATACGTATTATACCAAAGTTTTGTTAATTTACGATGAGAATTGAATTTCACTAAATTTTTCAAATGATTCTAATTGCAATAGTGTTTCAAAACATCGGCAAATTCCTTTGCTTGAAAGTATTCAACACAAAACGAACATACATTCGAAGTCAGTGGCACTGGAAACGATTTGTGTATGAATTTAGTGGAACGCTATTTCTTCTGTTGGTATCGTTTACAATATGTACCGCATTAAATTTATATTATGGAAAACCATATCCAACAAATGATAGTTTAACCTACGGCGTAGAATTTAGTGAAACCGGAGAAC
Organism: Bacteroidota bacterium; assembly: GCA_039026835.1. Classification (GTDB taxonomy): domain Bacteria; phylum Bacteroidota; class Bacteroidia; order Flavobacteriales; family Flavobacteriaceae; genus Kordia. The sequence continues at coordinate 5,807 of JBCCLS010000193.1, forward strand.
GTATTGGCTTCAAAGATGGTGATCAGCTAGTCACTATCAATGGTAAGGAAGTTAAATTTTTTAATCGGCGAGAACTTCTTATTGATCTTTTGCTGGAAGATGAAACGTATGTTGATATTGAGCGAAACGGAACAGCGATTCGCTTAACTATTTCTGACGAACAAAAGAAAGCTATTTTAGAAGATCGGGATGAATTTATGAATATTCGATTCATAGATAAAGTGCATCTTACCTTCGAAAATTATGGAATCTTTGAATTACTGCAAAAGTTTTATAAAAATATAAATACCACAATTGAATCGGCACGAATACTCACAATTGGTTCTTCAACGGTTCAAGGTTACAAGAAGGTAAAAGGTCCCATAGCATTTGAAATGACCAATTTCCCTTCCTTTCTAGGAATTTTACAACTAAATTGTTTGCTATTAATGATCCTCAATCTTATTCCGCTTCCTGGTTTGGACGCAGGGAACGCTATCATTGCATTTTTAGAACAAAGACGCGAAAAAGTGTATGCTAGCAAAAAATTATTCACAATCAGATTACTTGGAATTGGAGTTTTAATCGCTTGGATTGTAATCTCTGTGTTTCTCTTTTGATATAAAACACCATCAATATGAATTATAAAATCATCCCGTACATTATTACTTTAATGAGCTGCTACTTTTGTGGAGCACAGGAATCTTTTGAAGGAATCATTACCTACACAGTAGATGTTGTATTTAAAGAAGATGTTATATATACAGACAAA
>JBCCLS010000194.1:0-6543 GCA_039026835.1 Bacteroidota bacterium
ATTGTTCCACTCATAACGACTCCAACCTTGTGTCAATAACAATACATCCAACTCGTATTTTCTCTTTCGGTCCATCTTGTGAAAATAATACTGCGGATTTTCCACAAACCCTTTGATATGTGGTTTTAATAAGAAATTGGAGCGAATTGTATGTTCAGGATTGTAACTTTCGGTAGTGACAGGCAACACAGAAATACTCACATTTGCATTCTTATCTAAGTTGAGCCCTTTTAGCGAAAGAATCACAGAATCATTGATGGTATTGAGTTTTGTGACATTCACGTTGGTATTTTTGACGCCGTATTCATTGAAAAATAAGCGTTCTACAATTGGATTTTTGTTGTTGTCAAATACCGTAATGGTATTGATTCCTTTGAATAATTCTTTTTTCTCAATACGAATTGCTTTTTCCAACGCATCCAATTGAAGCGCAATGGTTTTTAGTTTTCCGTGCTGATGTACCAATATTTTGTATTGATTGTTCAGATTGTTTTCCAGTGTTTCTTTGTTGGTATGAAAGTCCAGAATGACATCGTGTTTCCCTAAACTTTGGACAACTACTGAAATGCCTTGTGCTTTTGCCTGTGGGAGTTTTTTTGAAATTTGCGCGCCGTTTTCCAGTTTGATTTCGGCAGTGTATTGCATGTCTTTTTTAGGCTGAAATAAAAACTTGCCCATGCCCAAAGTATTGCTTTCAAAAGAAGCTACTTGCTTTTGCGATGCGTCATAGATAATACCAGAAGCTGTGACGCCTTTTCCATTGTTGGCAATGACTTTAAAGCCAATATTATTTTTGGTGTCAGCCACAATATGTCCGCCTTCTGGCAAGAATTGGAAGTCAAAGCTTGCCTTTTTTACTTCTTTTTCTTGGTTGAGATTTACATCTGCAATGATTTCAATTTTTTGGATGAAGGCGTTATTTTCCTTAAAATTCCGCATCCAATTGGTTTGCGCTTTTATGTAATACGTTCCTGCTGTAAATGTGGAGTCTAAAGGAAAATTTCCGTGGGTTACGCCATTTTCTGCAGCAAAGGTTGCTTTTTTTATTTGCTTGCCTGTGGCATCATAAATCCCTACATTAATATTGGTTGTGGCTTTAGAAGAAAGCTGATTCTTTTGATCATACGCATAGCCTTTGAACCATACTTCTTCTCCTTGAAAAAACGTGGTTTTGTTTAGATGCATATATAAAGATTCTCGTGGTAGCGAAAAATAGTCTGTATAAATTGCTTCTACAGTGTTTTGCTGACAAAAAAGTGGCAGCGTACTCAGTAGAGTGAGTGATACAAAAAGATACTTGTATTTCATAATCATCGGTTTTTGTTAATTATATATCAAGTATAGTTCTTCTCGCTTTGAGTGTTGGTAACAGAACTATTGGTTGGTCAAAGTACTTAGCGTACTTGTATGGTCTTTCGCTCAGAAATTAAATCGCCATTTTCTGAAATTCCTTCAATGCATAAGGTTATGTTTTTAGTGTATGTGTCATATATTTTAAATGTACTTGCTGTTTTTGAATTGAGTTCTATCATGGGAAACCAAGCGATGGCTCCGTATTGCTTAAATATTGGATTTAAATAGGAGGCGTAATTTGGTGCGTAATATTCTTTTGCCGTTGCAAATGTTGTTGGTGGAGTCGCCGCAAGATATAAAGCAGCAACACCCGTTTTTTTGAATAATGGTGTTTTGCGCGTATATATTTTGATAACACCTGTACTTTTCCCTTGAAGCGTTGGTACAATGCTATATCTGTCAGTTACTATGGTTTCTATTTCAGCCAATGACAGATTGTACAAAATGCTGAGGTCTCTAAGACGTATGTCATTGAAAAATATTGCAGGTCTTCCACCACGAGCAATTCGAGAAGTAATATTTACACGTCCCATATCTTCCGTAGCGTTGAAACCATTGAAATTTAGGTATTGTACTAAGTTTAAATAACGACTGTATTCTTCCATCGTAATTTGTGTGACTGACGGATTCAACATAAAGATATCGTTAAACTTTGGTTTTTCCTTTTCTGCGTCTAACACTACTGTATCAAGCTCCTCAGCTTTTTCATAAAAGAAATCATTAGGCACTACAAAATCAGCTGTTTTTGATTTGATGTTTTTTGTTTGATCTAAATAGACTTCCGAAATATTATCATCTTTATCCGTCAATAAAAAACGCACGTACATGCTTGGTTTTTTCATGCCGCCTTTTTGAGAGATGTATGAAAATCGGATTTCTTCTCCTTCTTCCAAAAATACATTTGCCAACTTAAATCCTTGTTTTTCATCTAACTCAATAAATTTAGCAGAATGATTTTTTGTCGCATGCAAAAAGAGTTCTTTAATACCTGTAGTGGGTCTGTTTACGCGACCTGAAATGCTAATTCCGTTTTCAAAAGGATACATCGCTTTAGGTTTTACACCAAAAATATCATCCCAATTGTAACGACTCCAACCTTGGGTAAGCAATAAAATATCCAACTCATATTTTTTTCTACGATCCATCTTATGAAAGTAATACTGCGGATTTTCAATATATCCTTTGATGTGTGGCTTGAGATAAAAATTAGAAATAATATTGTGCGCAGGATTGTAACTAACAGTTGTTTTTGGCATTACAGATATGCTCACATTTGCCTTGCTATCCAAATTGAGTTCTTTTACAGAAAGTAAGATCGAATCTTTGATTGTATTGAGTTTCGATACATTGATATTGGCACTTTTTATACCGTAATCATTAAAAAATAAGCGCTCTAAAATTGGTTGCTGTTGATCGTCAAATACTGTGATGGTGTTAACACCTTTAAATAAGCGCTCTTTCTCGATGCTTAATGCCTTTTTGGTGTCGCCAAATTGCAGTGTTGCTATTTTGAGTTTTCCACTTTGGTGGATGAGTATTTTATAGATTTTATTTGGATAACGCGCCAAGGTTTCTTCATTGGTATTGAATTCCAGAATTACCTTGTCGTTGGATGCGTTTTGTAGTGTGATGGAAATGCCTTCTGCTTGTACAGCAGGTAATTTTTTTGTCAGAATTGTTCCGTCTTCCAGCGTAATTTCTGCGGTATATACAATATCTTTTTGAGCTTGAAGTAGAAATTTCCCCATTCCCAATGTATTGCTTTCAAAAGACGCAATTTGTGTTTTTTCGGCATCGTAGACAATTCCGGACGCGGCTACGCCTTTTCCATTGTTATCAATGACTTTAAAACCGATGTTGCTGATGGTATTGGCCACAATGTGTCCACCTTCAGGCAGAAACTGAAAATCGAAACGTATGTCTTCCGGAGCTTTTGTGTTTGTTGGAGGTGTTTCAGTAACGATTTCAATTTTTTGGATAAAGGCATCATTTTCTTTAAAATTTTTCATCCAATTGGTTTCGGCTTTTATGTAGTATGTACCTGCTGTAAAAGTAGAATCGACTGCAAAATTTCCATGTGTCAACCCATTTTCCCCTGCAAACAATGCTTTTTTGATTTGTTTGCCTTCAGCATCATAAATTCCGACGTTGATATTGGTAGTAGCTTTGGAAGAAAGTTGATTTCTTTGATCGTACGCATATCCTTTGAACCAAATTTCTTCGCCAGCAAAGTAGCTTGTTTTGTTGAGATGAAGAAATAAACCTTCTCGCGGAAGCTTAAAATACGCGTAATATTCGTCTTCTATTTTTGTAGATTGTTGTCCATACGCTGAAACGAGCGAGCATACACAAATCAGTAGTAAGACAACGTAGTTTTTTTTCATAGAATTTTTTAGCTAGTCCATTTTATACCACAAAAAGGATACCAAATTTTAACATTTTGGTCCAACGTAGCAAATACAAGATTCCAGCTGATAAATTCAGCCTTAATTTCCTACTCATATTTCTAATTTTTTATTTTTCACACACATACAATTTCATACAGAAGATTATAAAAAAAGCCTCTCAAATGCTAGGATTTAAGAGGCTTTTTCGTGTTTTTATGTGGGCATGATTACATCATTCCTGGCATTCCGCCGCCCATTGGTGGCATTCCGCCTCCTGCTGGTGCATCTTCTTTGATGTCTACTAATGCACATTCGGTTGTCAAGATCATTCCGGCAACTGAAGCTGCATTTTCCAAGGCAATACGTGTTACTTTCTTCGGATCAATGATTCCTGCTTTTAGCATGTCTACATATTCATCGGTTTTGGCATTGTAACCAAAATCTTTTTCGCCTTCCATTACTTTAGAAACGACTACGCTTCCTTCGCCACCTGCATTAGAAACAATAGTACGCAATGGCTCTTCAATGGCACGTGCAATAATTTTAATTCCTGTTACTTCGTCCAGATTGTCTGTAGTGATTGCTTCCAATACATTTTTGGCGCGGACCAAAGCAACACCACCACCTGCAACAATTCCTTCTTCTACAGCAGCTCTTGTTGCATGTAATGCATCGTCTACACGATCTTTTTTCTCCTTCATTTCTACCTCGGAAGCTGCACCAACATACAATACGGCAACACCGCCGGCTAATTTTGCCAAACGCTCTTGTAGCTTTTCTTTGTCGTAATCAGAAGTTGTTGATTCAATTTGTGCTTTTATTTGTCCTACGCGTGTTTCAATCATGCTTGCATCGCCTGCACCATTTACAATCGTAGTATTGTCTTTATCGATAGTGATTTTTTCAGCAGTTCCCAACATTTCAATGGTAGCATTTTCCAATGTAAATCCTCTTTCTTCAGAAATTACGGTTCCACCAGTTAAGATCGCGATGTCTTCCAACATAGCTTTTCTACGGTCACCAAATCCAGGAGCTTTTACTGCAGCAATTTTTAACGCACCTCTTAATTTGTTTACAACCAATGTTGCCAATGCTTCACCGTCCACATCTTCTGCGATGATCAATAACGGCTTTCCAGTTTGCGCTACAGGCTCTAAAACTGGCATTAAATCTTTCATAGAAGAAATTTTCTTATCAAATAATAAGATGTATGGACTTTCCAATTCTGCTTCCATTTTTTCAGAGTTGGTTACAAAGTATGGAGATAAATATCCGCGGTCAAACTGCATTCCTTCTACCACGTCCACATAGGTATCTGTTCCTTTGGCTTCTTCCACGGTGATCACACCTTCTTTTCCAACTTTTTCAAAAGCTTGTGCGATTAAGTCACCTACAACTTCGTCATTGTTTGAAGAGATTGAAGCTACTTGCTTAATCTTTTCTGAAGAATCTCCAACTTCTTTGGATTGCTTTTGTAAGTCTGCTACAATCGCAGCTACAGCTTTGTCAATTCCTCTTTTTAAATCCATTGGATTAGCTCCGGCAGCAACATTTTTCAAACCTTCTTTTACGATTGCTTGTGCTAATACAGTTGCTGTTGTAGTTCCGTCACCTGCCAAATCGTTGGTTCTAGATGCTACTTCTTTTACCATTTGCGCGCCCATATTTTCCAAGGCGTCTTCTAGCTCAATTTCTTTGGCTACCGAAACTCCATCTTTGGTAACGGATGGCGCACCAAATGATTTGCTAATAATTACGTTTCTCCCTTTTGGTCCAAGCGTTACTTTTACTGCATTTGCTAACGCATCCACACCACGTTTGAGTCCGTCGCGTGCTTCAATATCAAATTTTATATCTTTTGCCATGATTTTTTTATTGTTATGCTGTTAAATTAAATAATTGCTAAAATATCATCTTCTCTCATGATGATGTAATCTTCACCATCGAACTTGATTTCAGTTCCAGAAAACTTTCCATATAACACAGTGTCACCAACTTTTACCGTTAACGGTTCGTCTTTTTTTCCTGGACCCGCTGCCACCACAGTTCCTCTGTGTTGTTTTTCTTGTGCTGAATCAGGAATGTAAAGCCCAGAAGCAGTTTTTGTTTCTGCTGGCAATGGGGCAATCAAAACTCTATCTGCTAGTGGTTTGATATTAACTTCGCTCATTTTATTTCGTATTTAATTTTGTATTTGTTTGATTATTTTATGCATACACAAAAGTCAGAAATTGTGCCATGTTTGGAATGCTGACAAATTGAAATAAAAAATGCCAGCTTTCTGACAAGCTGGCATTTTTTTATGTTATACAATAGTGACAATTAACTTCCGTCTCCGTCAGTAGTTGTTGTTCCGTCTGTTGCGTTATCTGTGTTTGTATTTGCATCATTGGTTGTTGCAGGTTGTGTTGTAGGCTGCACATCTGAAACTTTTGATCGCTGGTCTGCCGCACTTAAGTTGGTGAAGTTTGTGATTAAGATCAACGCAATTAAAATGGTTCCTAATGCCCATGTACTTTTATCTAAAAAATCTGTAGTTTTCTGCACACCACCAATTTGCTGGTTTCCTCCGCCACCAAAAGAAGAAGACAATCCTCCACCTTTTGGATTCTGTACCATTATTACTAGCATTAGCAAAAATGCCACAATAAGGATTAAGATGATAAATATGTAATAAGTTGAACTCATTGTATGTTAATTATTTTGTTGTAATTTTTTTATTGCTCGAATTTGGTCTGCAAAGAAACCACTTTTTTCTGGATATTTCAAAATTAAAATATTATAAGCTTTAATTGCTTTTTTA
>JBCCLS010000195.1:0-6529 GCA_039026835.1 Bacteroidota bacterium
CCAATAAAGTTGGTGCTTCATAATTCGTTTTCACAAATTCATGAACCGAAACAATATCTGCCACGTTCCCTGAAAAATGACTTTCTGAAAAAGTTCCTTCACTCCTACCCAACCCTGTAAAATCGAAGCGTACGACGCCAAAACCATGATTGGTCAAGGTTCTGCTGATATTTTTTACTGCATTCAGCGTACTGCTACAGGTAAAACAATGTGCAAAAATGGCATAATAATTTGGTTTCTGATTGGCAGGTAGCTCTAAAAATGCGTTTAAATTATGTCCGTTTGCGTTCTGTATTTGGAGTTTTGTACTTTTCATAAGATTTCGTTTCAGCTGTACCGATTTAGACGATAAAAATACAAAACATTACGAGGCGCAATAGCGACGTAGTAATCTGTTTCTCATATATCAATTTGATAATTTGAAAATGTATCAATTAATTTCAAAGGAAATTATGTGCGCTACTAGATAACAAATAGCTTCTTTATTCTTTTCGCTAAAGGTAATATACACAATCGTTAGTTTGAGTGTCCCGAACTTGATTAAGGACACTCGATGTTACGTTTGAGAAAAGTAGAAAATAATTCGTGAATTCGTGGTAAAAAAGAAAGAAACACAGCGATTCAATATGTTCACCAAATTCACTTGATTTTGTCAAAGAAATCGAACTAATATGGGTGTTTTATAATCTAATTTAGATACATCAAATTAATGAAATCGTATAGTTTTATTGTTTCAAAAAATCAAATACTTCCTTATTTGAGTACACATTCCAAGCACTCAATTGATACAATAAATTCACTTGTTGTGTCGTAAAGGAAATTCCTTTGAGAATACCATTTTCACCGATCAATTTGTACAAAGGGAAATCTGGAAATTTTCCTTTCGGTCCTTTGCAAATTTCATTGAGTACAGGCGCTTGCAGTTGATTTTGCCATTCAGGAACGGTTTCGTTGTATACCCACAAAATCTCTACATTTTGCCCAGCAGGAATTCCCCACCATTCATTTTTCACAGTAGTTAATTTTGTTTTGGTCATTACCGTTTTTCCTGCTTTTTTTGCACCGCTCAAGCCATTATAGACTGTTGTAAAATCATCTTGTGAAAACACCTGATTGTTGAGTAAATTCCCTATTGGATATCCAAAAAGTGGAAATACATCGCTGTCAATCTGACTTGGCAATGGCGGACAATTTGGAGTTGGCGATACATCCACCGTGATAGGAACATTGGTATTGATAAACACCACAATCTTTTCCACACCACGTTGTAAAAGTGTGATCAATCCAAAGTTCTCTAAATTCCCTCCATCGGTAAAACGATATTTTTCTGCTTTTTGAATCATACCACTTTTTGAGATTGGCCAGTATTCTTCTTCTGGAATGAGATGATCTAACGAATAACCGAGCAAAATATCAGATGACAATTGCAAAAGTAAACTGGAACTCACCATAGCACCAAACGCTGCACTACTCGTTCCGGTAGCATCTACTGTTTGAAATCGTTTTTTGCGTAATTCTACACGAATCGGGTTGGCTTTGTTGGGTTTGAGTTGTGTGTCTTGTGATGAAAGGACTTTGCTTCCAAATCCAAACGGTTCAATGAATCCGCCACCAGTGTTGAAATTGATAGTTTTTCCAAAAATAAGTTCTTTATCTGTCACATTCAAAGCCGTATTTGAACCGACGTATAAAGGTGTATAATTAAATACAGATAGATTTTCTGGGTTGCGAATTGGCAAGTATTTTTTGGGCGCCAACACACTGGAATTTACCACTAGAAACGGACGTTTGATATCGCCTTCGCGCGAATGTACCATGATAAAGTCAGAAGCATCTAATTTTGGATTCCGCTTGATAATATCGTCTCTAATGATTTCATTGAGCGTAAAATATTTTGGCTTCTTAGGATCGTACAATCCAAACGGTTTGAGATACGTATGACCAATTCCATCAATCCAAATAAAGTCCATTTCTTGAAGAATTCCGTGGGAAATTAAATCAAGTCCCAAACGTTTAAAAAGATCATCAAAAAGGCTTTTCGTAATAACTTCTCCCATAAATCCTTTTGGCATTTGATTCAGGTTGTCTAAGGTGATTTTATCAGGCGCCATAATTGTTCCTAGAAGTTGCTTATCGCTAGCAGCACCTTCTTGATAATAGGTAAAAATCGTTGATGCCCATGAACCGCCAGATACGGCTGAAATGTATCCTATATCATCCCAGAGTCCTAATTCATCCAGTCCTTTCATTTGTCCAATGGCACAATTCATGGCACGTGTACCGCCACCGGAAAAGCAAACTCCTGTTTTGGGTAAATTGAGACTTGCTTCAGGAAATTGTTCTGGGGTTTCTGCCGAACTCCACGCTAAGACCGTTCCTTTGGTTCTACAGCTCGAAAAAATAAGGAATGAAAAAATACATATAATCACGAATCGAACATTCGTGTGGTTGTTAAAATTGGTTGGTTGCATACTACTAGTTTTTAGTGACTTTCAAGATATAAAATTTAAAAACACGAGTTTCAAGTAGTTTTACGTGAATTTAACCTAACATCCAAGACCTAACACCCAACAACCAACACCAGTCCATCACGAACTACACGACAACATAGAACACCCAACTTTGTGTCGTGCCCATTCTGGTCGCTTTGCGTACCATTTTTCTGATTCAGATTGCTCGGCGTATGGATGTTTTAAAAGTTGATATAATTCGTCAATGATAGAATAATCGCCTTTATCAGCGGCATCAATGGCAAGTTGCGCCATGTAATTTCGCAATACATATTTCGGATTCACAGTGCACATAGTTGACTTTCGTGTTTCATCATTGTTAGGTTCAACCTGTAGCAGAGTATTGTATTTTTTAAACCATTTCAGCCAATTCTCAGTAATAGTTCCACGAAGCTCCTGTGGTTGATAAAACGCAGTATGTATATGCTGAAATGCTTCTTGTGGTGTATTTTTCTTGGTTACATGTGACAATTCACGGAAAAAGATAGTCATATCCGTTTCTGTGAGCTGTAAGTTTTGCTCTAAAGTTTCAATCAGTTCTTCAACTTCCGCAGTGATTTGTGTCAAACCAAGTTTCTGAGACATCATTGCTACATATTTTTGATCAAAATTTTGCTGATATCCTTCCAAGATGTCTTCTAAAGGTTTGGCTTCTTCGATCAATGGATACAAGGCATTTGCAAGTTGTACAAGATTCCACAAGGTAATTCCGGGCTGATTTCCATACGCGTATCTATGATTCCTGCTGTCCGTCGTATTTGGCGTCCAATTGGGATCGTAACCTTCCAGCCAACCGTACGGACCATAATCAATGGTGAGTCCTAAAATAGACATGTTATCGGTATTCATCACACCATGAACAAACCCAACACGTTGCCAGTGAATGACCATTTCTAGCGAAGCATCCACTATTTTTTGGTAGAATGCAATGTATTTTTCTTTTCCTTCCGAAGTAATATCGGGATGGAAATGACGAATTGTGTAATCTGCTAATTTTTTTAGATTTTCATGATCTTTTCGTGCAGCTAATATTTGAAAGTTACCAAAACGTACAAAACTTGGGGAAACTCTACAGACAACGGCTCCTTTTTCATATGCCTGATTGCCGTCGTATAACATATCGCGCAGCACTTCATCGCCTGTTAACATTAATGATAACGAACGCGTCGTCGGAACGCCCAAATAGTACATGGCTTCACTACATAAATGTTCACGAATGGAGGAACGCAATACTGCCAAGCCATCTGCTGTACGCGAATATGGCGTCTCTCCTGCTCCTTTGAGTTGCAATGCCCAACGTGTGTTGTTTGCTTGAATTTCTACCAAATTAATGGCTCTTCCGTCGCCTAATTGTCCAGCCCAATGTCCAAATTGATGTCCACCGTAACACATGGCAAACGGATTGGTTTCTGGATAGACTGTTTTTCCAGAAAATACATGCAGGAATTCTTCTGAATCGGTATCTTTTTCCAAATCGAGCATACTAGCGACGTCATCTGCTACATGAATAAGCGTAGGATTGGAAGGAATTCGTGGAGTGACAAACGAATAACACGCATTAAATACTTTGCGCCGTGTATTGTTTTTATTGGGATCTGCAGGTAATTCTTTATTAAACGTATCGTGTATATTGAGTTTCATAGCAAGCAATTCTTAGAATTGTAAAGATACTAAGATTGTTCTGAATCATCATGATCTATAGCAACACTAAACTGATGTTATTGCATCCACAAATTACATGAAAAAGTAGCAATAGTATCATTGTGTGTGTTTAAAAAACTATTTGTTAGTTTTACACATGATTTTATATGAAGATGATTTTATTCTTGCTATGGCAAAACCTAATAATATGCTGGTACATCATTCGTCAATGGCGCGAAATCAGTCAGATGCACAGACATTGTTAGATGTACTTTTGGAACAATTTGAAACTGCGTTTTATCCCGTACATCGTTTGGACAGCAAGACTTCCGGGATTGTGCTGTGTGCCAAGAAAAAAGAATATGTTGCAAAATTTCAGGAATTATTCGTTAGTAATCAAATTCAGAAAGTATATTATGGTTTGGTCAGAGGTTTTTCACCTGAAAACGGAACCATCAATTCACCTGTAAAAGGACGTGATGCGAATGTGTATAAAGAAGCGCACACAGATTTTGAAACATTGGCTACTGTTGAACTTCCCATTGCAGTACACCCTTTTCAAACGTCGCGGTATAGTTTGGTACAATTACGTCCCAAAACTGGCAGAATGCATCAATTGCGTATTCACCTCAATAAAATCAGTCATCCGCTCATTGGCGATCCCAAATACGGCGATCGTTTTCACAACCGAATGTTTCAATCAACGTTTGAAATTTCCAATCTTTTTTTGCATGCAGCCGAGCTCTCGTTTGTCCATCCGTTTCTGGAACAACCTATTTCGATCACATGTCACTTCCCAATCCATTGGGATAAAATTTTAGAAAAATTTAATTGGAATCTTACTTCGCTATTGAAATTCTAATGAAATCTTTAATTTTGTAGCCTTTAACTAATTTTGATGGCATTACTTTCTTCGTTTGGACTTATTTGTATTACCTGCATCGTGATTTGGCGTGCGTGCGACGGCTTTGAAATGGCGTCAGATTATTTAGGAAGAAATTTAAAAGAAGGCATCAAAGGAGCTACAATTAATGCCATTGGCAGCAGTTTGCCCGAATTATTTACTACACTATTCTTCCTGTTTGTATTGAGAGATAGAGACGGTTTTTCGGGTGGAATTGGTACTACAGCCGGAAGCGCTGTTTTCAATGCCATGATTATTCCTGCAGTAGTGATTATGGCTGTGATCGGAAAAGGCATTGTAGATCGAATCAAAGTTTCAAAAAAAGTCATAAAGCGTGATGGAATTTCACTAATTCTGTGTGAAATTGTATTGATTCTGCTCATTTCAGATACGACTTTAGATTGGTATCACGGATTGGTATTGATGCTTCTGTATGCCACCTATATTGCGTTTATGCTGTTGAATCAAGGGTCAGGAACGGTTGTAAATTCGTATGAAGAGACTGCGAATGGCGGCAATCGTGCTGTCGCTTTTTGCAAAGGAGATTTTGCTACAGCAGTACTCGGCGAACAAAAAATTAATCTGACCAAAGCGTGGCTATTGTTACTTATTTCTATCTTTTTTATTGGAATTTCCTGTTATTGGTTGGTGGAAGCGTGTGAACAATTTGGAGATGCTATTGGCATGCCTGTATATTTTGTTTCGGTAGTATTGGCTTCTGCTGCCACGAGTGTTCCTGATACTATTATTTCGTGGAAAGATGCGATGAAAGGCAATTATGATGATGCTGTCGCCAATGCCCTGGGAAGCAATATTTTTGATATTTGCTTTGCATTGGGATTTCCATTATTTCTTTTTACGCTTATGTATGGTCCGATAACCATGAGTCCTGAAACGGTTGAAAATGTGGGACAATTGCGTGTATTATTATTACTCATTACCATTATCGCTTTTTTCATTTATTTGATTCCTAAGGTTATTAAAAAGTCACACGGTTATTTTCTTATTGCATTATATGTACTGTTTGTGATCTACATTATTTTAAAAGGAATTAATAGCGATTTGCCAATCATACTGCATATTTCGGAGTGGCTTTCTGGAATTTCTGCTGTTTTTAGCAGTATTTTTTGATGTTATTTAGCTGCCGTGTGTAGACACTCGCTATCAAATTCGGCATTACTTTTGAGGTTTTTCGGTATTAACAGTATCCGAATTGTGCAGTAGAATTTCTAATGCATCGTACGGATTTATAAACCGATTTAATTATGAGTATGTCTAGAAACACCAATTCCGGCATTAACGCAGGCTCTATGGCTGACATTGCGTTTTTATTATTGATTTTCTTCTTGGTGACCACCACATTTACAGAAGATGAAGGCATAAGCGGCGTTATTCCGAAACCTTGTCCCGAAGGCGTCGATTGCAATTCAGAATTTAAACGAAAGAATGTTTTTACCATTCAACTCAATCAAAA
>JBCCLS010000196.1:0-6514 GCA_039026835.1 Bacteroidota bacterium
GTTATTCAGCATGAATAACACGTGCCGCCAATCCGTCGTATTCTTCTACATGTTTCTCAAAATTTTCATCGTAATATTCAATTTTGATACTTTCTGGGCGAAATACATCTTCGCGCACATCAGGAATACTCAAACAGCCTTCATTAAACACCCAAGGTTCACCATCACGCTCTATAATTTTTGCGTTGATGAATACCTTTTTCATGCCTTCCAGTTGTTTTCTTTGAACTGGATCTAATTCTTCATCTTCGGCAAATCCTGTGGCATCTACCAAAAACAAACGAATGGGAAGTCCAATCTGTGGAGCTGCCAATCCAACACCGTACGCATTGTACATGGTTTCAAACATATTCTCAAGCAAGGTATCTAAGTTGGGATACTCGGGCGTGATCTCTTTCGCTACTTTTCGCAAAACTGGATCGCCATAAGCGACAATTGGTAATATCATATTTTGTAACTATTTGTATAGATAAGATTGCAAGATAATGGTTGCACTTATTTCATCTATTAGACTTTTATTTTGACGTTGTTTCTTTTTCAATCCGCTATCAATCATGGTTTGAAATGCCATTTTTGAGGTAAAACGCTCGTCAACTCGTTTTATTGGAATTGTGGGAATAGCTTTGGTGAGCAAACGGATAAACTCTTGGATCAGCACTTCACTTTCTGAAGCTTCATTGTTCATTTGTTTGGGTTCGCCTACCAAAAACAATTCTACGTTTTCTTTGGCAACATATTCTTTCAAGAAATTGATCAAATCATGCGTCCGCACTGTCGTTAATCCGGAAGCAATAAGTTGCATCTCGTCGGTAACGGCAATTCCTGTTCGTTTCTTTCCATAATCAATCGCTAGAATACGTGCCATGTAAATTTTTGGCAAAAATAAGCTTTATATTTCAATGTGTAAAAAATTACACGGATAATTGCTGTACTGATGGGAAGGATGGATTTTAGACTGTTAGACTCAATTTACAACTTTCTGGAAAGAAGCAAAATATGTAATAGAATAATTTATGAATTAATTTTGTTATAAAACGCAATATTTTCCAACAAAAAAATAAGATCTTCGCAACTTAAAATTTGTAGATTAATACTCTTGAAAACAGCACGCATTCATTCACTCGATTCGTTACGCGGCATTATGATGATGCTCGGTTTGGTGCTCCATTCTGCCCTGACGTATAATGTGACCAATCACGGAAATATGTGGATACTGAAAGATTCCGAAACAAATATTGCGACCGACTTTTTAGTGCTGATGATTCACTCATTTCGCATGCCTATTTTCTTTTTAATTGCTGGTTTTTTTGGTGCGATGTTGTTTTATGAGCGCTCACCCAAACGCATGATTCGAAATCGAATTGCGCGGATTGTATTGCCATTTATCGTATTCTTGATGCTCCTCGCGCCTATTTTAGATTTTTCATTTGGTTTTTCATATCAAACACTTTCCGGAGATTCAGAAGCACTTGAAAAAACCTTGGCTTTTTTTACTGACGTTACTGCTTTTCTGCCTGATAGCACTTCACATTTGTGGTTTTTGTACTATTTAATCTATTGTACCCTATTCACTTTTATCATTGCATTGGTAATATCAAAAACGCAAAAATTGACAGCCAAAATAAAATCTTTTGGTGATTGGATTTTTTCAAAACCTTTGCTTCGTATTCTATGTTTTGCGGGGATGACGTTCATCATTTTGACCATTTTACAAACGCCGATGGTCAATTCGTCCACAGCTTTTGTTCCTGATGTGCATACGTTTGTGTATTATGTATCTTTTTATGTAATTGGATGGTTATTGTACGCATCAAAACAACATTTACATACATTTAAAAAATACGATTGGTTGTGTACCATTACTGCTATATTGTTGGTAGTGACGCAAGGAATTTTAATTCAATATGCAGATTTAGACTTGAAACCCAATAGCAATTCACCACTACTCATTGGATTTAGTTCTGTAATTGTGTGGTTGTTTATTTTTGGAATTACAGGACTTTTCATTCGGTATGCGAGCCATCATTCCAAGCGAATGCGGTACATATCTGATGCGTCGTATTGGGTCTATTTAATTCATTTGCCACTAACCGCGCTATTTCCACTGACACTTTGGAAATTACCAATTGGCGCCATTCCAAAATTTTTATTAGTTACCACCATGACTGGAATTGTATGCTTTGTCACCTATAATTACTGTGTTCGAAATACGCTTATTGGTAAATTTTTAAATGGTAGAAAGTATCCAAGAAAAAGTCAACATTAATAGCATGACGAAAATGAAAAAAAGTTTAAAAGAGTTCACCAAACACGATTGGGATACACTTTTTCCCATTCAACTTGTTGATCATAATCCTGAATGGAAGCATATTTTTGAAGCAGAAAAACAAAAAATACTTGAGGTTACCAACAACCAATATTTCAAGAGTGTTGAACATTTTGGAAGCTCATCAATTCCTGCGATAAAATCCAAACCATACATAGATATTTTAATTGAAATCCCAAGAAAGTATTTGTTTGACTCACAACTCATAGCACAATTGAAACGTATTGGATATACGTGTTTGACAGAAGCTACTAACGACAAAGACAATTATATGATTCTCGCAAAAGGCTATCATACCGATGGAACTTGCGAGCAAGTTTTTCATATACATGCGTATCCCGAAAACCATTCGATGTTGGCGCAACTGCAGTTTAGAGATTATCTGATTGAAAATCCTACGCGTGCTCAAGAATATGAAAATTTAAAGTTGGACTTGTCGCATAGATTTAAAAATGATCGAAGTGGATATAGAATCGCGAAGACAAATTTTATAAAAGAAACTTTAGAGATTATTCAAAAACACAATCACTCTTAAAATAACTTTAACAATTTGAAATTTGTTCAATTTAAAAACTTATGATACTTTTATGAGTGATTGCTCACTATTTATTAAAATGACTGATAAACAAGAAAAAATACTGAATGCTGCGTTGGAATTATTTTCCAATGAAGGATACAACGCGACTTCCACGAGCAAAATTGGGAAGAAAGCAGGTGTTTCAGAAGGCTTAATTTTCAGACATTTTACTAACAAACAAGGCTTGCTAGAAGCCATAATCAAAGATGCTGAGTTACGCATTGCAGAAGTAATTATGCCCATTATTGCGGATACCAATCCAACATTGGTGCTCAAAAAAACAATTGAACTGCCATTTTCTGTGAAAGAAAGTGAATATGATTTTTGGCGTTTGCAATTTAAACTCAAATGGGAAGTTGCCTATAACAATCCGCAAAAAATGCAGCCACTCATCAATAAACTTGCGTGGGCGTTTGAAGAATTACATTATGAAAATCCAGCGTTGGAAGCTGTATTACTCAATCAAATTGTGGAAAGTATTTCTTCGGAAATTCTCAAAGGAAATTTACAACAACAAGAAGCATACAAATCCTTTTTGTTACTCAAATACAAACTCTAAAAAAATTTACACTAAAAAAAAGTAAGTACTCACTAATAAAACTAAGAAACAATGAAAAAAGTAGCATTAATTACAGGCGCAAGTAGCGGAATCGGAAAAGAATTTGCCCAAATTCACGCAGAAAAAGGAGGCGATTTAGTCATCGTAGCACGAAGTGAAGACAAATTGAATACACTCAAAACAACACTTGAAAGCAAATACAACGTACACGTTACCGTCATTGCAAAAGACTTAACTGATATACATGCACCAAAGGAAATTTATGAGGCTGTAAAAGCTGCTAATATTCAAGTGGATTACCTCATCAACAATGCAGGTTATGGCGGCTTGGGACGTTTTGACCAACGCGATCTACAAACTGATTTGAATATGATTCAGTTGAATGTTAGTGCATTGACAGCACTTACATATCATTTTTTACAAGATTTTGTACAACGCAACGATGGTAAAATTCTCAATGTGTCTTCTACCGCGAGTTTTATGCCTGGTCCGTTACAAGCAGTTTATTTTGCTACAAAAGCCTATGTTACCTTTTTTAGCAACGCTGTGGCGGAAGAATTACACGATACCAACATAACGGTGACCAATTTAATGCCCGGAGCAACCGAAACTTCATTTGCAGCTGTATCTGGAATGGAGAAAACAGAATTGTTTGACAAAACTGCCAGTGCCCGAAGTGTTGCCGAAGATGGCTATAATGCAATGTTGAAAGGCGATTTGGATGTGATTTCTGGTTTGACTTCTTCGCAAAAGTTTATGATGAAGATGTTGCCTTTTATGTCGAAAAAAGCCATCCTAAAACGCGTTCGTAAGATGCAAACAGTTTCCTAAACTCATATTTTGTTATATTTTCATAGAATATGTTACATCTGTAAGTTTTGATGATAAAATTCATTGTAAGAGTTTATCTTTGTAATTAAAATTGTGCGAAGGATAGCAACGGCATCCTCCCAACCGCGTTGGGAGATACAGTGGATAGCCTGACCGAAGGGCGCACCCAAAAAAGATAAAAAATTAAATACTATATGATTGCATTAAAAGAAGCTATTGAAAACGCTTGGGACAACAGAGACTTATTGAAAAATGATGATACACAAGCTGTCATTAGAAAAGTAATTGACTTGTTGGATGTGGGCGAATTGCGCGTTGCCCAACCCACAGCAGATGGATGGCAAGTAAACGAATGGGTTAAAAAGGCAGTAGTGTTATACTTTCCGATTCAGAAAATGGAAACCTTAGAGGCTGGAATTTTTGAATTTCACGATAAAATTCCATTGAAAAGAGGATACAAAGAAAAAGGAATTCGCGTAGTTCCACATGCCATTGCACGTCACGGAGCCTATGTTTCTAAAGGTGTAATTATGATGCCTAGTTATGTAAATATTGGCGCGTATGTAGACGAAGGCACCATGGTAGATACGTGGGCAACGGTAGGAAGTTGCGCGCAAATTGGTAAAAATGTACACTTGTCTGGCGGCGTCGGAATTGGTGGTGTATTGGAACCGTTGCAAGCGGCTCCTGTCATTATTGAAAACAATGCATTTATTGGTTCGCGTTGTATTGTGGTAGAAGGTGTGCGTGTGGAAGAAGAAGCTGTGTTAGGTGCCAATGTGGTACTGACTGCCTCTACAAAAATTATAGACATTACAGGTGGCGAACCTATTGAAATGAAGGGAAGAGTTCCGGCACGTTCGGTAGTTATTCCTGGAAGTTATACCAAAAAATTCCCAGCAGGCGATTACCAAGTTCCATGTGCGTTGATCATCGGAAAACGCAAAGAAAGTACTAATAAAAAGACATCGTTAAACGATGCATTGCGTGAGCATGATGTAGCGGTGTAAATTCGCTTCGCTGAATTGAAAGATTTAAAAATTCAAAGATTCAAGATTTTTGTATTCTGGACGTGCTATCGCTTTTAGAATGTTAGATTTTAGATATTTTTGATACATCATTACGAGGAGTTTACGACGTGGTAATCTGTGTATTGTAGAGCAGTTTCGTTATTTGAAGTCACAGATTGCCACGATTTCTTTTTCGCTAAAACTCATAAAAAATTCTCGCAATGACGTATTTCTTTTTTATGTACCAATGTGGTAATTTAAAAATGTACCAATGGCTATCCATTAAAAATATCAACTCACCGACCAAAATACTAACAGGCGAAGCCGATACTATAGCAAAGCGTGTCTAACAATCCAAAAGCGAAAGCGATCTAATAGGCGAAGCCGCGTCTAAAAATCTAAGAGCGTGAGCGTTTCAAATACTTCTTCTTCAAATACTTTTTACGATTTATTTTTCGCTTAAAAGCTTGACTGTGATGAAGTAAGACATCTTGTACTTCGTGAAGTTCTTTGTTAGCGAGTTCCGCATAACGCTTGCTAATGATATGAATCATGAGTTTAGACAACCACAAGCGTTTTAGGTTTTCCATACGTTTGTCCAAATTCATGGTTTCAAAGCGCATTCGGTTGAGGTCGATTAAATAAAAATCGTATTGTAGTCCATTCTGAACAATCAAGGTGTTTCCTGGAGAATGATCTAAAAAATTGACATTATTTTCGTGTAATTGAAAGCAAAATTCTGCAAATTTTTCTAAGATGAATCTACGGTTTTCAAATAACGGATCGTGAATCAACGCGCGGAAGTCAAAATCATAGTCAATATGTGCGCTAACATAGTAACTTTCTTTCAAACCCAATGCTGAATGATTTTCGATATATGCGATCGGAAACGGCGTGTTAATTCCAAAAGACAACAATTTTTCCGCATATTCAAACGAACGTTTTGCTTTGGAAGGTCGGATAAATTTATACACAAAACTATTAAAAGCTTTCGGCACACGAAAGGATTTGATATTGATGGTTTCTCCGTTCAAATCGAAAGACTTGATCACATTTCGTTCGCCTTTTGTCACATATTCACCTTGGGTTTCAAAATCACGAATGAACCCTAAAATAGCTTCCTTATGATCTTGATAGTTGGGATGAATGTGAACCGTTTGCATAGTGTTGGGATATTTTTCAAAGATATAAAAATGTATATATTGTGTATA
>JBCCLS010000197.1:0-6485 GCA_039026835.1 Bacteroidota bacterium
AAAATAATAGAATAAAACAACTCCCCACTGCTCTGTTAGGACATTTGAGAGTTCTTAAACATTAACATTGCCATGTTTCAACACTACTGCTGAATAAACACTCTTGCTTTTGTAATTACTACCAAGTAAGGCTAGGAGCTGTTGTTGAACGACCTGTGCCGAAATATCCTCTATGATATAAAGTAATGGTCATGATAGAGTTTGAATTTAATTGAACCAAAAGATCTCTGTAGCCATCAGAACCCGCTGATGGATTATGTAAACTGTAGTAATATGTAATAGGAATATCCTCATAATAGCCTTGTGTAGGAGATACGCTATTTGCATTATGATATGCATAATACGTGTAGTTTTCGGCACTTACCGATTGACCAGACCAACTTCCCGAAGTATCTACATCATACATCACATGAAATTTATTTTGAGACACATCATGATAGGTTCTCACTTGACATGCGGGAATAGACCAATCTGTAGTATGTGACCAATCATGACTTGTACTGACTCCTGAACTAAAACCATCCGCACCAATATTACCGTTTGTGCCAAAACCATAGCCATAACTATCACTTCCTGTTCGTCCATCTAAAACACCATTGTCACCATTCAAAGGATAAAATTCACGAAGGCTGGTGCGAAGACCACTAGCGGATATTGGATTTTGTATAATTTGTAAATTGTCTACTTTATAACTCGAGTTTGTTGATATGACACTAACTACATGATCATAAATAAACATAGTCGGGTATTCTTGTTGATCAATGATGTAGTTGGGTGTTTGTGCTTCAAATATTTCTGTTCTTATGGCAAAATTAGCCAATCCGCCCCAAGTAAATCCCCAACCCATAGCTTTTCTACGAACTTTACTACTCGTTTTTTCTGTTGTGAAGGCTTCTCTTGTTTCCTCACTTTTCTTATCACTCCATTCTAAAATATACGATACAGCTTCGGAGGTACTTTCAAAAATACTTCCAAGAATTTCACGCTCACGATTCACAGTAAAATAAGTCGTTAGAAGAAACTCATCTTCTTCTAAACTAGTATCTACAACTCCTGAACCTGATTCTTCACTACTCAGAGTTTCTTCATTGATCAATGCGATTTGAGTAGAAAATTCTTTTGGCACTACAACTTCTCCTTCTAGCTGAGTAACCAATACTCCAGAGTTTCTAAGATTGTCTATCAAACCTGAGCGAACGTCAATATCTTTACCTACAAAAAGAGCATAAGAACCTTGCTGAGTAGTAGAGATACTTTCTAATGCGCTCACCGATGTAATATGAGTCATTTCTACATCCTGAAATTTCTCAAATTCAGATTCACTTCCATAAAAATATAGACTCTTGGAAAGTTCATTTGCTTCTGGTGTTGTAACTATCACATCATCTACATCGTTGCTACAAGATGTGAATGTCATAAAAGAACACAATACCAATAATATATATACTGATAGGTGTTTTGAATAATTTTTTGTTTTAAATTTCATAATTAATATTGTTTTTTTGGTTATAAGCTTTACATCATTTTAATAAACAAGTTGATTAAAAAAGTGAATACAAATCACTTTATAAATGTGGTAAGGATGAAAATATCAATCCTTTTTCTTTTAAATGTTTCGTATTAAAATGATCTAATTACTAATTGTTAAAGTTGTACAACGAGGTGAAAGTAGGCGATCAACTTTAGGTATGAAATTCAAAAGCGGCCAGACGGTTACAATAACGGCCAGCGTATTGCATTTTCGGACAAAACTGTCAAAATCTTGCAAAAGCGGCCATGTATAGAGTGCGGTTAGCTTATAAAAAACATTTCAAACACAGATATCCTTACCTATACGTAATTCAAAGACCATAATTTTGAGGTTATACACCTTTCTAGAAGAAAATCCTTTAGCAAGAGAAATTAAGAAAATGTACTAAGAAATGAGGTGTAGCTACATTTTGTGTACAATATATTCTTCTTTTTAGCATTACTTTCTAAAAAAATACACACAGTAAAAAGTCTATGGTTTTCGCGTAGCTTTGTCACTATCAAATAAAAAAGAGCGGTTTTAGTGGATTAATTTTCAACAACACTTTCAAAAGATTAAACAAAATACCATCCGTTTTCCCCTGATTTACAATTACTTTCTTAAAAAGAAAAAAAATTCAGTCGCATTATGGTTTTCACCTACGCCAAATTCCTGCTACTGCCATGTGACATTTACATTTTTGTAAAAAACCGCTTATATTGAAGTATAAACTTACCATATAACCTACGAATGATGTTTTGTCAAAACCTATCAAAAAAACAGTGATTGTGGTGTGTTTAGTGGTTTCCTTTTTTGATGTACAGTGGTAATAAAAACCTAACTCCATCAGAAACTGGTAATTTACAGACAACACTCACACCTCAGCACAAAAAAGAGTTTCAAAAAAGGTTTGAGATGCTGCGTGTCGCCAAAAGTGCAATTGATTCTGCTAGAATATATAACAAGATTACTGAGGTTCATACACTAACTACCTATTATCTTAAAAAGCCTAGTTATGATAGTATTATTTATTACAGTGACAAAGTCTTGGCATTAACCGAGAATAAAGAATCGAAAGAATACATAGAACAATTTTTAGCTGCAACATGTTCAAAAGGAATTGCCTATAAAGCTTTGGGAGATTTGACAACATCATTGGACTATTTTAATGCTGTTATTGCAATAACTGAAAATATTGACGATCCTACTTATTTTTTTCTTCAGCGTGAAATCGCAACTACGTTAACTGCAGGTATATATGCCACACAAAAAAACTATGAACTTGCCATTAAACAATACGATCATTTATTTAAGTATATTGAAAAAAAAGGAATTGATCCAACCTTGGTATCTTCTATTGTGCATCTTCGCTATGCGCGATTTAATAGAGAACTGAAAAATATGGAAATTGCTTTAGCACATGTTCAAAAAGCAATGGATATTGCTACAAGAAACAATCTTGACTTCAGGCAGGCCATGATATTTTTAGAAAAAGCACACATTTATGTAGATATTGAGGAAGTGAGACAAGCGGAAACCTGTTTAAAAAAGGCGTATAAAGTTTTGAGTAGTGATGCTAAATATACAACCTTGCTCACAAAATATTATTACCTAAAAGCAATTCTCAGTGGAAAAACGAATAATATTACTGCTAAAATTCAATATGCCGAAAAAGCTTTTCATCTAGTATTTACAGAACGTATTTCTCCGAGACATATAGCTACAGCTAATTTATTGTATGAAGCCTATAAAGAGAAGGGACTTTACAAAAAAGCAGTTGCTGTATTAGAAAAAATTGTTTCATTTGAAAAAGCAATCTCCGACAATGAACAACTTAAAAAAAGTGCCTTGTTTGAGATTGAACGTAGAGATAAAAATATAGTGCTAGCAGAAGCAAAAAATAAGACCATGAATCAAATGATTCTTTGTATTGTTCTACTATTTATGATTGCTTGTTTGATTGCTATTTACATTTATAAAGACCGAAAAAAGAAGATAAAACTCGCGCGTGAAATCGCTAAAAGGAATCAGCAACTAGAACAATTGGACAAAGCGAAGTCAAACTTCTTTTCAAACATTACACACGAACTGCAAACACCACTCACCCTTATTGAAGGACCTTTGGAGCAAGCGTTACAAGATACTGGAGAACGTTTGGATACCATCACCAAATCCAACCTTCAAATGGCAATGAATAATACTGCTTCCTTAAAGACATTGGTGAATGATATTTTAGACTTATCTAAGTTAAAAGCAAAAAAGCTTCAACTGCATGATCAAAGTACAGATATTGATACGTTCTTGAACGTCACGCTACGAAAGTTTTCTCCATTAATGCAGCAAAAAAAGCTACACTTTCACTTTTGTTGTAAAGATTTAGAAAACCATCACGCTACCATCGACACCAAGAAATTAGAAAAAATCCTTAACAACCTAATTTCCAATGCCATAAAGTACACACCTGCCAATGGAACAATTTCTGTTAGTGGAAAGCTTTCTGCAGAAGATACTTTGATAATCTCCATAACAGATACAGGAGTGGGCATTCCTAAAGCAGACATCCCACATATTTTTGATCGTTATTTTCAAAGCAAAGATACTTCCAAACCACTGGAAGGTGGTTGTGGAATTGGATTGTCATTGGTGAAAGAATTGGTAGAACTTATGAATGGTACCATTGCAGTGCAGAGTGAATTGGCAAAAGGAAGTCAATTTACCGTCACCATTCCACTGAAAGAAATTCATAAAAAAACACAGAAAGAATACGTAACTACCATCATTCCAACAATAACTCCTGCGCTTAGTGATGCTTCTGTACATATCGACCATATTTCAGAAACCATGCAAAAACATACCATACTTATTGTAGAAGATCATCAAGAAATGCAGCATTTTATCGCTTCAATTTTGCAAAAAAACTATCGGTTAGTAATTGCCAATAATGGAAAAGAAGCGATGGAAAAGTTGAAACAATCGTCTGTAGATCTCATTGTTTCAGATGTCATGATGCCAGCCATGGACGGATTTACCTTCGTAGAAACTCTTAAAAAATCCGAGTCGTATGCTGGGATTCCTATCATTATGTTGACAGCACTGTCTGATGTAAATTATAAACTCAAAGCACTTACCATTGGTGTAGACGATTATATTAATAAACCTTTTTTAGCTCCTGAATTATTGGCAAGAGTGCACAATTTGGTCGTACGATACCAAACTAAGAAAGAATATGTATTGGAGAATGTTGCAACGATAGCCCATGAAGAAAAAGTAGCCAAAGTTTTCGCTCCACAAGCAAAACCATCCGTAGTTATTGAAAAGTCTGATGCAAAATTAGTCGCGAAAGTAGCTGAAATTATTAAGCAAAATATGGACAATCCAGATTTTAAACTCACCGAGCTTACTAAAAAAGTTCATCTGGGTGAGCGTCAATTGCGCAGAAAAATAAAATTGATTACTGGGTTAAGTCCAAAAAAGTTTCAACAAGAAATTCAGTTGTTGGAAGCAAGAACAATCTTAGAAGAAGGAAGGTATAACAATGCAAAAGCAGTTGCACTCTCCGTAGGAATGGACAATACTTCCCGATTCAACAAGCTGTATGTGGAACGTTTTGGGAAGCATCCTGCTCATTATTTTACGTGTTAAAATAATATGAGATCGACACAGAAAATCAGATACATTACTCACAATTAAAAAACCGTTTCAAAATGGAGTTGAAACGGCTTTCTTTGTATAATAGTACGTTTTTTTAATATAGATATGTTTTTTATCCTGACACAATTTCTATTTCTAAAGATTCAATTTCATCATTCCAAGTGGTGAGTCCAAGTGCGCCCCACATTCTGTTGTTACTTAAATCACTATCCTCATCCACATTATTGCCAGGAAAATATGGATTCTTACTCACGTCTCTTTTCCAAGTAGGACCGCCATCATCAAGGAGATTGGCTCTTAATTTAAATTTCATTTTGGCGTAACCCGTTGATGTAGAGGCGCCCGAAGTATCCAATCGACCACCGTCAGTAAGAGTTACTCTGTAGGATGAGGTAATGTTACGGAAGAATGAAACTATGTTTTGTTCATATTTATTATTTTCATAATAATCCCATCCCCACCAAGTTCTTCTTTTAGTTACAACTTGATCAATATATATAACGCTGTAGCCATAGCGCCCATCAAAATCTTTGT
This sequence comes from Bacteroidota bacterium, assembly GCA_039026835.1. Taxonomy (GTDB): domain Bacteria; phylum Bacteroidota; class Bacteroidia; order Flavobacteriales; family Flavobacteriaceae; genus Kordia. The sequence goes on from JBCCLS010000197.1 coordinate 5,696, forward strand.
CCTTAAACAATTCAATCTTGGCTTTGACTCTGACTTGCCCTAAAATTCGATCGTCTTTACTGGCAGCTGTGACATCCAATGCAGGTTCTTTGCCTAATAATCGAGGAATTTCCTGAAGATCAAACTGTTTGGCTAAATCACCAGTATCAAAAACATATACCATATCGTTCAGTGCAATAAAAGAAACATCTTTGTTTGTCAATTCATCATATTTGTTCAGCCATTGTTTCTCATTATACTGCTGACCATGATATTGAAACTTATAATCAAATCTGACAACTTTTTCTTCAGGTTTTACTTTTTCTCTAGTAATTGATTCCTGAGATTCGATTTCCAGCTCTTCCTTTTCACAAGAAATCGTACATAAACCTACTGCGACTAGCAGCAACAAGCTTATTTTCCTAAAATTTAATAGAAAATTTTTAATAATTAATAGTGTTATTGGTTTGTTAGAATAATTAGGTTCCTAAAGTATTTACGTTGTACAACGAGGTGAATGTAGATCGGGAATCATTTTTTTCAAATACAAAAACGGACACAGGTCTGCAAAAGCGGACAGCAGTGTTCATTTTCGGACAAAAGCCTGAAAATCGTTTCAAAAACGGACATTTTTAGAGAAAATCGTATGCTTTGAATTGTTGTACATGTAGAAATATCATTAAATATGCGTACACAAAAACCATCAATTGTAAGGTTATGGTAAAGAAAATAACATCTTATTTTAGTTTTGCGACTTTAGAAATCATAAAAAAAGATTTTACTTACGAGAATCCGTAAAAATAAATGGCAA
>JBCCLS010000198.1:0-6485 GCA_039026835.1 Bacteroidota bacterium
ATTTTATTTCCATTAAAGATAGGAACGATCTTTACATTTTGCTCTGGAAACTGCACAATTTCCCCTTTGGAATTGCTAGTACGTTCTTGATTGAACATAAAACGTCCAGAGAGTCCCAACATGCTATAATTAAAATCATCTGGCTCAGGATCGTACTGATTAGAGGATTCTCTAATTTGCTTGCATAGTTGCGCATCGCCACCACTGCAAGCCCACGATATATCAGCTGCTGTAGTACTCGTGTGAATAAACCCATTTACATAATCATCGGGTAACCCTTTGACCACACGACTGATTTGTCCACCTGCTGAAAGCGACCAGCCCAGTCCAACGCGACTTGCTTCTTCATTTACACGGTGTCCTCCTGCGTGATACGACAAGTTAATCGGAGCTGCGAGCTCTCTTCCTTGCAAAGTATATATTGGAACTCCTACATTGGGAATTCCATTGTAATACGATACAGGTACTTCACTGTATCGTAGTATAGAGCTTACCTCAGGTGAAGAAGGAATCACTGTCGGAGGCTCAAACGACGATGCCAAATTTTGTGATCTTGCAATCATACTACATAAAAAAAGGCATAGGAATGCAATACAATGTTTCATAAGTTTTTGATTTTTTTAATTTTTCGTTTATGTATTTGTTTTTTGAGTAAATAGATATCAAACCGCCATTCGAAAAGGCGTGTGGTGCTGCTTACTGACCATTTTGGCAATCTCTCGATTCTTACGATGACTCACGGGTAAGGTGAATTCTCCTTTAAGATGAACCAATCGGTAATCAGGTTCGTAGCGTTTTAGATGAGAGAGATTGATTAGATACGAGCGATGGACGCGACTGAACTTATCATCTGTAAGTAAGGCCTGATAATAGCCAATCGTTTTACTGCTCAGCACTTTGGAGCCATTGGTGAGATGTATCCATGAATAACTCTCACAGGCTTCAATGTAGACAATGCTTAATTTTTCAATGTAGGTTCCTTTGTGTTTACTTCCAATGCGTATATGTGCTTTGCTTGAGGCGATACACAGACGCGACTTCTTCATTTTTTGTACAATCATACAATACATTTTTTTAATTAATAACTCCTTTAAAGTAGGGCTATAAAACGGGGATAAGTTGAGTCTTTACATACTAAAGGAAGTGATCCATCACATACAAAGCAACATTATTTTGTAAGCGTTGATTTTTGGAAATAAGCGTTGAATTTTAGCCAAAAAAGAAAGCCTATTCTTACTAATAAAATGTTAATGGAAATTTAAAGACTCAAAGAACTCGGATGCAAACATCCAAAATCAGATACTCTTTTTTGAACAATTTGGAGTGAGGATTCTGTAGTTGCAGTAGAGTTTTTTGAAAAGAAAATAAGACTACAGGAAGTAGATTGTTTTTGTGAGGATAGTTGTTAGTTGTTGGCAAAATACTTTTTTGATATCTGTAGGTGCATGGAGTTCCTTAGATCACATTTACGCACCGTTGTACATATTTGCTTCTAGCTTCTAAACATATGTTTTTTTTGTTGTTCAGAAAGTAATCCAAAATTTAAAATTCAGCAGCTATCATTTATCCTTCTCAGTACGCTTGTCGATTTCTTCTAGAATTTTTTCCGCTCTGATTTTGAAGACTTTTAATTCAGGTAAGAAGATTTGATACGCCATAAAGTATGTTGTGGCAATTCTATTTTTGTAGTCAGGATCATTGAGCGCATAGTCTATGAATTCTTTAGTCGGACGGAAGTTGATGACACTAGACCACCACACATAATTTTTCTTAAAATGCGAGTAATTTTCTTTGATATCTTCAGCACGCATGTCGTCATCAATTTTGATTTCCCGTAAACGTTCCGTGTAGAATTCGATGATTTGTGTAGGCAAACTGTCTTTGAATTTGTCTGTATTGAAAGCCGTCAACTGATGATATCCGCGTTTGTTGAAGGTTATTTCTGGAAAGCCAATCATAATGCTGATGTACTGTGGATTGAACGCATAATCCTTAGCGCGCATGGAATCTTTGAGAATTTTGGTAAACAACGGTTTTACATTGTCATAATAGAAATACATTTTGTCAATCTCCTTGATATCATTTTCCAAATCGTCTTTGATGATGTTGTAAATGTTGACAAGTTTTTTCTTTTCTTTTCTACTCTCATTCCAATTGTTGAGCGAAACTGCAATCAATATTCCAATGACAACTAAAACGATTTCCCCAATGGCATACGCAATATAGTTTCCAAATTTTTTCTTTTCCAAAAGCTTACTTCTTTTATTCCTAAATAGTTTCATGTATCACGCTACAGATTAAAATCCAAAACCAATACCGAATGCAAAACGCAATCCGTCATCCGAATTGAATAGTGATATGTTGGCCGAAAGCATATCTACTGCACTTGCCCAAATTCCGCCCCCGAGCGAAGTATTCCATTTGTCCGAGTTATCGCCACTGATCCAAACTCTTCCATAATCAAATCCGCCAAAAAGTCCAATATTTAAAGGCAATAAACCTGTTTTTACTTTGCGAAGATTTAAACGAATATCTGTAGTTTGTAAGAAAGCTCTTTTCCCGGTAAAACGTTCGTGTCTGTACCCGCGCAATCCATTTCGAGCACCAATAGTCGCTCCTTGATAGAATTCAAATCCATCTCCAAAATTCAGATGTCCGCGTAATTTAGTTGCCAATACTAATTGTCCGCTGGCTACTAATTTATGGTCAAAAGCAAATTCTGGAATAAGATATCCAAATCCTTTGGAAGTACTGACATTGTTTTTATAACCTGTTTCCAAGCTGACTTCCATTCCCATGGTTGGAAACGCGTCATTGTCCACATTTCTAAAATGATATTTGGCATCTACTCCAAAGAAATCTTGCTTGTCAAATACCGTAGAGCTTGCTGGAAACACTTGTTCTAAGAAGCGTCCTGCAGTACGTTCTACTTCATTGCTTTCATAGAAAACTCCTGCCGAGAAACTCGCACCCAATTCCCCACGCCAAACCAATGCTGGTGCGACTTTGATAGTTCTAATTTTCACACGATTGAAATCTAAATCTACATCCAAATCATCGTCGGCTTGCAAGTTTACCGTTTCATTTCCAAACCCGAAGAAGTTGACTGCATAATTTGGACTGTTGAAGCGAGCGTTAAGTTGTAAATTCAAACTACCTATAACATTGGCAAATTCACCCGTGTAGCGCAAATCAAATCCGTTGGTTGCAAAAAAGTATGCAGCTGAAATAATGTGTCTTGAGGTAAATGGATTGCGCTCAAAACCATAATTAGTGTAGGTATTGGTAGCACCAATTTGAATGCCATCGTCCGGATTAAAACCAATGGTTGGAATTAACTGATTGGTATTGTTTTTTAGCTTTTTATAATCGTATACATTGGTTTCATAATCGTCCGTAAGTCGCTTGCTTCCTTTGTTAGTCAAAAACTCACTGTCTTTCGATTTGTAATCGTATATTTTAACTTTTTTCCCGTTTTGAATGTCGTATACATCTTTGTTTTGTCCACCAATCAAACGAATTCTTGTCAAGCGTTTTGCATTTCCATACACGTGAAATTGATCGTCATCATCCAATCCATAAATCCAAATTTCTTTGGTTTCCTCGTTGGAATAGGTGCGCTCGTGGAAGATGTCTGCTTTTTTCCCTTTTTTGATGCGATAGGCAGTGACTTTGGTTTTTCCATCAGGCAAACGTTCAATGTCAAACCAATCGTCTTTGTTGGTTCCTTTGATGACTGCAAATTTGTTGACTAAGGTATAATATCTGTCTGAGATTTTTTGAAGATTGGCACGTCTGGCTTTTAACTTTTGTTTGATTTCGTCTACACGTTCGTCGCGCACTTCTTTGGGAAATTCCAAAAACGCTTGCTCAATTACAGCATCGGTCAATCCTTCTTGAATACGTTTTACTTGCGCGTCCCAAACCGTTTTATCCGATTGTTGAATAAGCTCCATATCGAGCGGATACGGTTCTACATTGACACCTTTTACATCTACTAAATCATCGCTGTATTTACGAAGCAATCGCGCCGTTGGAATGAGTTTTACCGCAGTTCCTAATAAAAAACCATCAGACATAATCGAAAACGCCTGATCGCGATCGCGTGGCATCGGACGGTACACTTTTTTACCATTTTCTTTAAATTCTATCCAACGCCATTGATCTTGGTGTCGATCCCAATCTCCAATCAACATGTCAAACAAACGCGCGCGAATGTACGACGCTTCATCAATAACAATGTCTTCGTCTTTGTGGATTTCTTTCATGAGATCGTCTGTACTTACTAATTCATCCTGATATCCAAAACTCGCTTTGGCACTATGTCCTTCCGACGTATGTTCTTCTATCATGTATAATTCGCCACCAAATTCATCATTGTATTGCCCAAGTGCATTTTGTTTGGGTACATAATATAAAATAGGATTGGTATGATACACATCTACTGCATCTGCTAGTTTTCCAACGGCAAAAGGTGCATACGGATGTGCTCCTGTAAAGACATCTAAAATTAATTTTTCTGTCGATGTATTGTCAAATTGTCCTTTGATGTACTGATCTTTGAATAACACTGCTTGTAAGTATTGCAACGCTTGTTTGCGCAACGCACGCATTACATATTGCGCACCGTTTTTGTCTTCTAATCGTAAAGATTTTGACTGATTTCCTCCACCTTTTCGTACTGGTTTCAATCCGCCGTATAAGGTATCTAAGTTTACTGTAGGCGCCGTAACTTTTGTACTGAATTGTTTGCGATAGCGTTCGCCCCAAATAAAGGTACCAAATCCTGACTTTTTTGTCTCTTCTTCTGTGTAAATGGACGCAGATATTGTTTTTGGAAATTGTGACGGATAGGTCATTTTGGTGAATTTTACTCTCGGTGGTAATACTTCTGTCTCATACACCACTTTGTTGTCTTCGGCAGAATAAAAACGCACGTACGAAGAACCATCTTTAAAAACATCTAACACCGCAAAACCATAAGTTCCATACGAAAACTGTCCACCACCAACATTTCGCGTTCCCGATTTCTTTGCGCCAGAACCGCTGATAATTTGGTGTAAATTGTCTTCAATAATATATTGCAAACTATGATCGTGTCCAGATACAAAAATTACTTTATCATTTTCCTGTGATAAGGTAATGATGCGCTTTCGGAGTTCGTTATATCGCTTGTGAAAAATATCTACATTAGCCACTCCGGTCGTATTGCGCAATAAATTTTTAAGTGATCCTAAAATTGGAATTGGCGACATGTGACTTTTAAATGTGTACTGTCCGCCATGTGAACCATTCGTATACATTGGATTGTGCAATGCAACAATCGTTGTTTTACCACGTGCTTTTTTGATCAAACTACTGTATTCGTCCAAAAACTTCACACGTGTTTTTATTTCGCAATCGTCATTTATGGTTGGATGTTTATCCCAATTTTCAACATACCATTGCGTATCTACCAAAATCAATTCGATGTCTTTATTGATATGAACTTTTTCAATTGGACACCCATTTTCAGGTAAAAAAGTATTTTTTCCAAGGATGTTTTCTATATACTTTTCTTGACGTTTTAAGCCTTCCAAACCGCCGCTATACCAATCATGATTGCCAGGAATAAAGATCGTTTCTCCTTTAAAATCTTTTACAACACTTGTTTGTACATTTAGCTGATGTTCGGCAAATGCACGTTCTTCACTAGATTTCTTTGGCAATCCGGCAGGATAAATATTATCTCCTAAAAAAATAGCTGTACTGTTTTTTGACGCTTTTTTTAACTCTTTTTCAAACATTTGCAAGGCAATAGCTGTTTCGCCTAAAGGAGATTTTCCAGCATCGCCCATTAAATAAAAAGTGTGTTGTACTTCTTTATTTTCGGGATAAGAAGTTGTTTTTGCAGTGTCGGCATACTGTGGTTTAAATGTGGCACATGCGCTAAAGCACAGTAAAAGAACTATTATTCCTACTGATTGTAACGATTTTATCATTGGTTGGCGTTTTATCACTTTAAAGATACTCATCATTTTCTAAATTTTACTATCAAATCGATAGTTTTCCAGAAAATTCACAACTTTTTGTATCGGCATTTCACAAGGTTTTAGAATTTCGCGTTGACTTGTACAGTAATAATTTAGACTGATAAAATTAGTTCCTCCCAATTCTTCAGCATACACTTTAAAGCTATTTCCATGATTAAATTCACTTTTTGTGACACCGTATTTTTTGTGTTCATACCACACTTCTGAATAGCCTGTTGGCAATTGTTGAATTCGTTTTAGCACTGTCATTTCACCATTTATTTTGTTTAATGTAATGCTGTTGTATTTGAAGACGATTTTAAAAACGTACTACTTTGTTTAACAAAACCTTATGAAAGGTTTCGCGAAATATATGACTAATATACCCGTTTTACGCATGAGAAAATATATTACAGACCTTCATTATGAAGTTTTTATGTGTAATCTGAAATGACCGTTTTATTCATCTTGAAG
>JBCCLS010000199.1:0-6481 GCA_039026835.1 Bacteroidota bacterium
AGTTGAACTCATTGTATGTTAATTATTTTGTTGTAATTTTTTTATTGCTCGAATTTGGTCTGCAAAGAAACCACTTTTTTCTGGATATTTCAAAATTAAAATATTATAAGCTTTAATTGCTTTTTTATATTTCTTTTGTTCCAAATATACTTTTGCCAAGGTTTCTGTCATTAAGACCGATTGATCAACGTGTGATTCACTTGCGAGATTGATAGTTCGTTCAAGAGTTGGTCTTGGCGAAATCTTTGGATTTGTATCTATAAACCTGTCTATCAGTTCAAAACGTTTTTGTTTTTCTTCTGCTACGGGATGTGTTGTTGCTGTTTCTGGAGTTTCCACTTCCTGTTTTTCTGTTTCAGGACTTTCGTCAGAACGATCAATTGGTTGCAAATTGGTGAGTTGAAGCCACTCAGCAAACGAGTGCTTTTCGTTCTTGTTGAACGTTAGCGGTTTGCCCAACTCTAAGGTTTCTTCAGGATTTTCTGGAGTTGTTGTTGCTTTCTTTGTTACTTCAACAACTTTTTTACTCTTTGATTTTTTCTTTTTCTTGTCTTTTTTCTTCTTCTTTTTTTCTTTTTCCTTTTCAGGAGCAATTGCTGCAGTTGCTTCTTTCGCTTCTGTTTGTGCTTCAATCGGTGTTTCCGTCACAACTTCTGCGTCAGCTTCAGATTTAATCTCAACCTCAACTTCAATTTCAGGTTCAACGTTTTCTTTCGGCTGAAATAAATTCGGATCTAAAATCGCATTTGCTTCTTGAATCTTCGTGTCAATCGCTTCTTCCATAAGAAGATTTCGATGTGCAGTTACTTCTTCCGCCTTCACTTCAATGTCATTGACATTGTTATGCGTTTCTTTGACAGTGTTTGAAATACTGTGCTGCTCAAAGGTTTTAGACGTAATGAAATCAAATAAAATACTGCGATCAGTAGTATACGCTGCGGTAATTTTAAGATTTTGATTGTACTCAAAACTATCCTGATTTTTCAATCCTTTTAAATGCAACACGCGAGCTGCCTGAAAATAAGGGAATTGCTTGGTAATCCCTGCAATGGCTTTTGTTTGTGCTGCGTTGATATGCACAGGATTTTGAAGGATGTATGTAAAATCAGAAATATTCATATTACCATTTCGCCAAACTCGCGTTGAAAATATCTAGTGTTAAACGTTCAAAGATTTCTTGAAATGCTGTTGATTGTACTGCCGACAATTGAGATGTGGCAGGAAAATCATAAAAGAAAGAAAAACGCTGATCAAAATCGTCTTCTGGTTTGTTTTTATGTGTAAAACGCACTTGCACACCAATCGTTAATCGGTTTTGTGCAGCAGTATTGTTTGCTGTTGCGGTCATTGGTGCTACACGATATTCCACAATTTCCCCTTCGTAAACCAAATCGCCATTGGCACGTACCAAATCCAAACTGGTTTGGTTCAAAATAAAATCTTGCAGTGCTAAGGTAAAGTCTCTATCGAGTCCTGGCTCAATGATCGGTGCGCTGTTTTGGAAAAAGTTAACCTGATACGTTTCTGCATTCAAATCTCCTGTTCCTGTAAAGTTATAAAGTCCACAGCTTGTTGCCGAAATGGCAACTATAAGTACTGTGATGCGTGTATATATTTTTTTCATTTGTGTATTTTCTTGAATTTATAAATCAAATTGTTTGATTTTTCGATACAGCGTTCGCTCAGAGATTCCCAATTCTTTGGCGGCTGCTTTTCGTTTTCCTTTGTTGCGTTCCAACGCTTTTTTGATGAGTTCTAATTCTTTGTCATGTAGCGAAAGCGTTTCTTCTTCTTCTACGTCTTCTGCAAAATGATACTTGTCTGCTTCAGGTACAACTGTCACTTCTGGGGCAATTGACAAGAGTTTTACAGGTGCCGTAGTTTCTTCTTCATGGAAAAATTCTTCGCGTTCGTCTTCACCATATATTTTCTGAATAAGACTTTCGTTCTCGTCTTTTACTTTTTGCGACACTCCTTTTTGCATGAGTTCCATCGTTAGTTTTTTGAGATCATTCAAGTCACTTTTCATATCAAAAAGTACTTTGTACAGAATTTCTCGTTCCGAACTAAAATCACTTTCAGTTTTTTCATTGTCAATGACTGCTGGTAAGTTTCCAGTAGTATTGGGTAAATACTGACGTAAAGTATCTGGCGTAATGGATCTGTTTTCTTCTAACACAGAAATTTGCTCAGCCACATTGCGCAACTGACGAATGTTTCCGTTCCAGCGATATTTTGTCAATAACAAGGTAGCTTCTTCATTCAAACGAATGGAAGGCATTTTGTATTTCATCGCAAAATCAGAGGCAAACTTTCGAAAGAGTAAGTGAATGTCATCCTTTCGCGCACGCAATGGCGGCAATAAGATTTCAACGGTACTTAAGCGATAGTATAAATCTTCTCTGAATTTTCCTTTTTTAATGGCTTCAAACATGTTGACATTTGTAGCAGCAACAATACGGACATTGGTTTTTTGCACTTTTGACGAACCTACTTTGATAAATTCGCCATTTTCCAGCACGCGCAACAAACGCACTTGCGTTGTCAGTGGCAATTCTCCCACTTCATCCAAAAAAATAGTACCATTATCTGCAACTTCAAAATAACCACTTCGTGTTTGTGTAGCGCCCGTAAAAGCGCCTTTTTCATGTCCAAACAATTCACTGTCAATAGTTCCTTCTGGGATGGCACCACAGTTTACAGCAATATATTTTCCGTGTTTTCTGTGTGAGAGTGAATGAATAATTTTTGGGATACTTTCTTTACCAACACCACTTTCACCTGTGACCAATACGGAAATATCTGTTGGCGAAACTTGCATGGCTTTTTCGATGGCACGATTGAGTCCTGCATTGTTGCCAATGATTCCAAAACGTTGTTTGATCGCTTGAATGGATTCCATGTATTGTGGTTATTTTTAATTTATGTATTGAAATGTTTCGTCAATAGTAATGGTGGCATCGCTGGACACTGAAGGAACAGATGTAAAAATAGTTCCGTTTCTTGTCAGGATTCTATTTCCAGCATCGTATTGCACGTCTAAATTAGAGTTTCCTTGTTGTGTAGTAACACTGGTAACATTGTTTTGACTGTATATCATCGCCTGCCAGTGCTCGTATTGATCGTCATATTGATCATTAAATATGAGATATGCATATAAATCGTTTAACGAAATGCGCAGCGGATTGGTATTGCTGTCGTACACATAGGTAAATGTATCAGCATCTTGTCCGGTAATGATTGCAGAAATGAGGTTTCCATTGTTATCGTACGAAATGTTTTCTGTTTTGATAATGGTTCCATTTTCCATAGTTTCTCTCGTGATCAACTTGCTTGTTGTTGCATCAAAAATGAATTTGGTTGAAAACGCAGAACCTACTTTCACGCGTGTTACTTCGTTGTTTAGATGTGTAAATGTAAAGGTGTAGTTTTCCGACGCATCTTCTACATCTTCGTATTGTATTTCTGATATTTTATCAAGTATATATGTAACAGTAGTTGTGTTGACGACTACACCCGCTACAGAGGTGCGAACTTCGGTAACTCTACTAGTTTCATCGCGAATAATATTGCTAACCGCGTCTAAGGTAGAACCAAATAAAGTGATGCTCGTGTTTTGCGATAAAAACTGATTGTTGGCATTGATGTTGAAATCCGCTGTAAAAGACGCATTGTCTCCCGTAGGCGATGAAAATGTTTTGATATAATCATAATCACTCAGTTGCAGCGAACCGCCACCAACAGGATCAGGATCTGGATCGGGTGTCGGATCTGGATCAGGTGTGGGATCGTTTGTTACAGGCTGTTCTATGAAAATTTCACCATCATACGGTTCGTTATCACAAGAAATCCAGCAACATGCAAGTAGCATGCTAGTTATGATTATAATTGTTTTTTTCATCTGAGATGTGTGCTAAATTAATATTGAAATGTTTCTGATTGTGTGATGAGTACACCATCGCCAAGATCAATAACTCCATTTCTGCTAATAATATCGTTATTAGTACTATACATAGGATTTAAGTCTATTGTACCATCGGTTGATTCTATGCGTATCCAATTGTTTGTTGAGAAAAAGGTAGCCAAGTATGTGCCTAGTTCATCATCATTGTCATTATCAAAAATGGCAAGTAAAATTTGATCATTAAACACAGGTTTTAATGGATTGGTAAAGGAATCATGCACAAACGTATTACTCAAATTGGCATCTCCTGTAATGATTGAACTTACACAATTATCATTGGCATATGTTAATACTTCTAATTGTGTGCTAGTAGTGCCAGCAAAAGATTCCATTGAAATTAAGCGACTGTTTGCATCAAAAGTAAATACAGCAGATTCATTTGCAGCAGCGTTTGTTCGTGTTACGGTGTTTCCGCTGTAGGCAAAAGTATAGGTGTAATTTTCTGTTGGATCTCCTAAATCTTCAAAGGCTATTTGTGTAATGTTATCCCCTGTGTACGTAACAGTAGTTCTGTTTGTAACATTGCCACCATTCATAGCTTCTGATTGAATAATACGTCCATTGCTATCTCTTGTGAGTGTGCTTACTGCAGAATCTGTAAATCCTGATACAGTTGTTTCCACATTGGCAGATATTACAATATCATTATTAATAATAAAATCTGAGTTTACAATGATTTCTCCAAAAATTGGAACATTGGTCGTAGTGTCTAGTGTGTATGTAGAAAGTGCTGTTGTATTTCCGTTTCCGTTGCCATTTCCATTCCCATTTCCGTTGCCATTCCCGTTTCCGTTCCCATTGCCATTACTATTTGTAGGCTGGTTTACTGTAATGTTTGGATCTAGCAATTCATCTTCGCAGGAAATGCAAAAGAAAGCTAGAAGAGCCGTAGTGATTAAAAAAGTCTTTTTCATTATATTTTTTTTGATTGATCTATTTAATTATTATCTGAAAAACCAACAGCTTCACCGATCAGTGTTGCTGAAGTGCAATCTGTTATTTTTACATTTACAAAATCACCTGGATTGTACTGTTCTCTTGGAAAAACGACGACAGTATTTTCAGAAGTTCTTCCTTTCCAATGTGCATCTGATTTTTTGGAAGTGCCTTCTACAAGTACTTCTTTGATTCTTCCTACTTGTGATTGCGTTCTGTAAGCGCTGTGTTTTTGTTGTAGAGCGATAATTTCAGCGAGTCTACGCTTTTTGACAGGTTCAGGCACATCGTCTTCCATCTTTCTGGCAGCCATAGTTCCTGGTCGTTCTGAATAGGCAAACATATATCCAAAATCATACTTTACATATTCCATCAATGATAAGGTATCTTGATGATCTTCCTCTGTTTCTGTTGGGAAACCTGCAATCATATCTTGTGAAATTCCACATTCTGGGATGATTTCACGAATCTTATCAATTAGTCTAAAATATTCTTCACGCGTATGCAAACGGTTCATTTCTTTCAAAATACGATCGCTTCCGCTTTGTACTGGCAAGTGAATGTAGTTGCAAATATTTCGATGTTTTGCCATCACACGCAATACATTTTCATGCATGTCTTGTGGATTGGATGTAGAGAAACGCAAACGCAATTTTGGAAATTTTATCGCTACCATATCCAACAGTTTAGCAAAATCGACTGCTGTCGCTTTTTGCATTTCAGAAGCTTTTTTGAAATCTTTTTTCAAACCGCCGCCATACCACAAATAACTATCTACATTTTGACCTAAAAGCGTTACTTCTTTATAGTTTTTATCTACTAATTCCTGAATTTCTTCAATAATAGATAGCGGGTCGCGACTGCGTTCACGTCCACGTGTAAAAGGAACTACACAAAACGTACACATATTATCGCAACCTCTGGTGATAGAGACTAAGGCATTAATTCCATTCGAATTTAAACGGACAGGCGAAATATCTCCGTAGGTTTCTTCTTTTGATAAAATAACATTAACGGCATTGCGTCCTTCGTCAATTTCTTGTACTAAGTTAGGTAAATCCTTGTAGGCATCTGGTCCTACGACCATGTCTACAATTTTTTCTTCCTCTAAAAACTTGCTTTTCAAGCGTTCTGCCATGCAGCCCAAAACGCCTACTTTCATTCGAGGATTGTCTTTCTTTACTGCATTGTATTTTTCCAAACGCTTGCGTACGGTTTGTTCGGCTTTATCGCGAATTGAGCAAGTGTTTACCAATACCAAATCAGCCTCTTCTAAACGATTGGTTGTGTTAAATCCTTCTTTCGCTAAAATAGACGCCACAATTTCGCTATCAGAAAAATTCATCTGACAACCGTAACTTTCAATATATAGTTTTCGTGTGTTTTTTGGATTTTGTGCTAAAACAATATGTTCTCCTTGCTTGCTTTCGTCAATAATCTTCTCCATGGATTTATATTCTGAACCTTCAATTTCTTTATCAAATAAAATACAAAGATAGAATTATTTCAAAGATAGTGACATAATGACATGTTACCACCTCCGACCACACCCACTACATCATCGGCTCCGCCGTTGGCCCC
>JBCCLS010000200.1:0-6470 GCA_039026835.1 Bacteroidota bacterium
AATATAATATATAAAAAATATAAAAATAATTAAAAAAAAAAAAATTTGTTAATTTTTTTTTTTCAAAATTAACAAAAAAAAAAAAACCAAAACAAAAAAAAAAATTACACAAAAACACGACTGCCATCTAACAGAATTATAAAAAAACCGCAAACCATATGAGCAAAAAAAGAATAATCCGTATTTTTAGAAACTAAAACCAAACCATTCTATACAATGCGAATCTTACCTGTTTTCGTAACATTATTTTTAGTGTTAGCAAGCCAATTTGACGTACAAGCACAAACCTTTGACGAAACGTATTATAAAAACGTAGAGTACCGACTCGTCGGACCGTTTCGTGGTGGACGAAGTGCTGCCGTTACTGGCGTTCCCAACAAACCAAACTTGTTCTATTTTGGAGCAACTGGCGGCGGAATTTGGAAAACAATCAATGGTGGACGCAGTTGGGAAAATATTTCTGATGGCTATTTTGGCGGAAGTATCGGCTCTATAACGGTCTCAAAAAGCGATCCCAATGTTATCTATGTTGGAGGTGGTGAAAAAACAGTTCGTGGAAATGTTTCTTCAGGTTATGGCGTTTGGAAAAGCGTAGACGCAGGAAAAACATGGAAAGCTTCAGGATTAAAAACATCGCGACATATTCCAAGAATGGCGGTACATCCCACAAATCCGGATGTAGTATACGCGGGTGTCATGGGAAATATTTACAAATCTTCTGACGAAAGAGGTGTGTACAAAAGTACCGATGGCGGAAAAACATGGCGCAAAACTTTATTTGCCAATGCAGACGCTGGTGTGGTTGATTTATTGATCGATCCTACAAACCCAAGAATTCTGTACGCATCAACGTGGCGTGTTCGCAGAACGCCATACAGTTTGAGTTCTGGTGGCGAAGGTTCTGCTTTATGGAAAAGTACCGACAGCGGCGAAACGTGGACAGAAATTTCCAAACACAAAGGATTTCCAACAGATACCTTAGGAATTATTGGAGTAACAGTTTCTCCATTAAACAACCAGCGTGTGTGGGCTATTGTAGAAAACAAAGACAAAGGTGGTTTGTACCGAAGTGAAGATGGAGGCGAAACGTGGACGCAAGTCAACAGCGAACGTAAATTACGCCAGCGTGCTTGGTACTATACACGTGTGTATGCAGATACGGAAAACGAAGATGTGGTATACGTATTAAATGTACGTTATCACAAAAGTACCGATGGTGGAAAAACATTCAGTACGTACAATGCTCCGCATGGCGATCATCACGATTTGTGGATTGCACCCGAAAATCCAAAGCGTATGATTATTGGCGATGACGGAGGTGCACAAATTACCTATGATGGTGGCGAAACGTGGAGTACTTATTACAATCAAGCGACATCACAATTTTATCGTGTTACGACAGACAATAGTTTCCCATATCGAATTTATGTAGCTCAGCAAGACAACTCAACCATTCGCATTCCACATAGGACTGATGGCTATTCAATTTCTGATGATGACTGGGAAAGTACAGCAGGAGGCGAATCGGCACATATTGCTGTTGACCCAGAAGATAATGACATTGTATATGGTGGAAGTTATGACGGTTTCCTCACACGAGTCAATCATAAAAAAGGAACGGTAAGAGCCATTAATGTGTGGCCAGACAATCCGATGGGACATGGCGCAGAAGGCATGAAATATCGCTTTCAGTGGAATTTCCCAATCATTTTCTCTAAGCACAATCCAAATCGATTGTATACTTTTTCAAATCGTGTACACGTGACCGAAAATGAAGGACAATCTTGGGAAATTATCAGTCCAGATTTAACGCGAAACGATCCGGAAAAATTAAAATCTTCTGGTGGACCAATTACGCAGGATAACACTTCCGTAGAATATTACTGTACTATTTTTGCTGCGCAAGAATCGTCTCTGAAAGAAGGTTTGTTGTGGGTTGGAAGTGACGACGGATTGATTCACATTACGCAAGACGGCGGGAAAAACTGGGAAAATGTTACGCCAAAAGGAATGCCAGATTGGATGATGATTAACAGTATAGAGCCAAGTGCATTTGATGCAGGAACCTGTTATATAGCCGGAACAAAATACAAAACAGGCGATTTTACGCCATACATTTACAAAACAACCAATTACGGAAAATCGTGGACAAAAATTACCAATGGAATCAATGCGGAACACTTTACACGCGTGGTTCGAGAAGATCCAAAACGCAAAGGATTGTTGTATGCAGGAACGGAAACTGGCATGTATATTTCATTTGATGATGGGAAAAACTGGCAATCGTTTCAGTTGAATCTTCCAATTGTTCCTATTACGGATTTAACGATTAAAAACAACAACTTAGTCGTAGCGACACAAGGACGAAGCGTATGGATTATTGACGATTTAACGGTGATTCATCAACAATACAATCTTGCTAAAAACGAAAACATTCTTTACAAGCCGAAAGACTCGTACAGAATGCGTGGCGGTTCCCGAAAAGGCAGTAAAACAGAAGGAACGAATCATCCAAATGGCGTGATGACGTATTTCTATCTGAATGATCACGATGAGAAAGATGAGGTGTCGCTCACGTACATGGAAGCCAATGGTGATGTGATTAAAACATTCAGCACCAAAAACAAAAAGAAAGACAAACTCAAGGTTGAAAAAGGTGCCAACATGTTTGTATGGAACATGGTGTACACAGGAACTGAACGTTTAAAAGGCATGATTTTATGGTGGGCAAGTTTGAACGGTCCGAAAGCAGTTCCAGGCGAATACAAAGTAAAATTGACGGTTAAAAAAGAAGGACAAGATGCAGTAGAAATCACAAAACCATTTACAATTCTCGCAGATCCTAGAGCAGAAAGCACTTTGGTAGATATGCAAAAACAATTTGACTTTATCAAAGACGTGAATGCAACGATGGACAATGCACATAAATCCATTAAAAAAATCCGCAAAATTAATGCAAAATTGTCTTCTTTTGCAGCGCAATATAAAGACGACGAAAATGTCAAAGATTTGGTAGACAAAGCCAAAGATTTGAAAAAGCAATTCACTGCAATTGAAGAAGCGTTGTATCAAACGAAAAACCGTAGTGGACAAGATCCGTTGAATTTCCCAATTCGTTTAACCAACAAATTAGGACATTTAAATTCACTCGTAAGTATGGGTGATTTTGCACCGACGGCACAAGATATTGCAGTAAAAAATGAATTGACACAGAAAATTAATAAAGAACTGAATACATTCAACAATTTGGTAGACACTGAAATTAAAGCGTTTAACGATGCGTTTAATTCGAAAAAACTGAATTATTTATTTATAGAAGACTAAATGTTATTAGAATATTACGGATATATAAAAGCTTTGCACTTAATATTTGTGGTCGCTTGGTTCGTCGCTTTATTTTACCTGCCGCGCTTATTGATATATCAAATAGAAGCCTTTTATAAACCATCGCCTGAAAAGGAAATTTTAGGAAAGCAACTCAAAATCATGGCAAGGCGCTTGTGGTTTATTATTGGCTGGCCATCGTCTATATTGGCGACTTCTTTTGCGATATTATTGCTCATTGCCAATCCGTACTTACTAAAAGTTGGGTGGATGCATGTAAAATTAGGGTTTGTGTTTTTGTTGATTTTATATCACCTAAAAACGCATCAGATGTACAAACAATTGCAACGCGATGATGTTCGGTATACTTCTCGATTCATGCGTTTATGGAACGAAGCTGCTACGCTTATTTTATTTGCCATTATATTCTTAGTCATCCTAAAAAGTACTTTCAGTTGGATTTTCGGTGTTATTGGAATCATCGTATTGGGCATCTTGTTGATGTTAGGATTTAAATTATACGAACGCATTCGCGCAAAGAATCCTGAGGCTTAGTGAAACTCGGCTTTGAGAAGCCCACAGGACGCACACAAAACTGTACGTTGAACTAATTCCGCTGTAGCGCGGGATTTCAAATTGTGCAATACTTACGTTTCTGAAAAATCCACAGAATGCATCTAAAATATAAAAGTATAGCTGATTTTTTAGTTCTTTTTATCGTTCAGTTATTAAATAAATTAATACCATTTAAAACTCGTATTTTTGGCTTGATTATTGTGCGAAAGCAAGGAAGATAAACTAACATTCATGAAACCCGCAAGACTTTCATTACGTTCTCGAATATTTGCCTACATGATTCTGCTGATTTTGGTAGCTTCTATCTTGATTGCTTTGGTGACTATTTATCAATACAACGAACAATCAGAAGACTATCATTTACGGCGTTTAGATCGAAAAGAAAAGCAAGTAAAAGGACATATCAAATACCTAATTAATTTTGAAACCACCTATGTTGTCAATGAAGAAAATTTAGCACTCATCTTCAAAGAGGAAATTTATAAAATTGCGGACATTCATAATGTAACATTCAATCTGTATGATTTGGAAGGTGGTTTTTTAAAAACTTCCGATACTTCCATTCGAAGCGAAGGCATTGTCGAATGTTTATCTGCAGATGTCTTGAACAATTTACAATACGATATTGATAAGCATTACGTAGAAGATACGATCAAAGAAAATGGTGCTCAGTATCAATCTTCGTTTAGCATCATTACCGATATAAAATCCAAACCTTTAGGAATCATCAATTTGCGCTATAAGTTAGACAATACATTTAGCGAAAGCGAACTGCGAGAGTTTTTAACGCGCTTGGGCTACACATATTTGTTGATGTTTTTGATTGCGATCATTTTTGCCTATTTCATTTCAAAATACATTACCAAATCGCTGAAAAAAATAGGAGAGAAGTTAGATCAAACACGCTTCAATAAACGCAATGCAAAGATTATTGTGGAAGATGCAGGCGAAGAAATTTACAACTTGATCAACGCGTATAATAGTATGATTGATGAGTTGGAAGAAAGTGCGGTAAAATTGGCGAAAAGCGAGCGTGAACAAGCTTGGCGCGAAATGGCAAAACAAGTAGCACACGAAATTAAAAATCCGCTCACGCCCATGCGTTTGACGGTACAAAGTTTTCAACGAAAATTTGATCCAAACGATCCAAACATTCATCAAAAAGTAAATGAATATACCAAAACCATCATTCAACAAATTGATACCATGAGTAATATTGCGTCGGCGTTTTCAAACTTTGCTAAAATGCCTGCGCAACAAAATGAAATGCTCAATGTGGTAGAAATTACACGTTTGGCAATGGATCTTTTTAATGAAGAATATATCAATTACACGCACGAAGAAGAAGAAATTATTGCCAAATTTGATCGTACACAATTGATTCGTGTGGTGACGAATTTGGTCAAAAATGCCATTCAAGCAATTTCTCACGAACGTCCACCGCGAATTGATGTTCGGGTCTTTGAAATGAACGATAAAGTACTGATTACGGTACAAGACAATGGAATTGGAATTTCGAAAGACAACGCACCAAAAATATTCGAGCCAAAATTCACCACAAAAACTAGCGGAATGGGACTCGGACTCGGAATGGTGAAAAATATTGTAGAAACTTACGACGGAAATATTACTTTTACATCAGAAGAAAACAAAGGCACTACTGTTAGAGTGTCATTTCCAAAAATTAAATAACCATGAGCTACGAAAACATCCTTGTACACACAGAAAACGGAATTGCAACCGTCACCATTAATCGTCCTAAAAAATTAAACGCGCTAAACCGTGATACCATTCAAGAATTACACAATGCATTTGCTGCACTTGAAACAGATGCTGACACCAAAGTAATTGTCTTGACAGGAAGTGGCGAAAAGGCGTTTGTTGCTGGGGCAGATATTAGCGAGTTTGCTGATTTTTCTGTGGAAGAAGGAGGAAAGCTAGCGGCAAAAGGTCAGGAAATTTTATTTGACTTTGTACAAAACCTAAGCAAACCTGTCATTGCAGCCGTCAATGGATTTGCGCTTGGCGGCGGATTGGAATTAGCAATGTCTGCACATTTTAGAGTTGCGAGTGACAATGCCAGAATGGGATTGCCAGAAGTATCACTTGGTGTAATTCCAGGCTATGGTGGTACACAGCGTTTGCCACAGTTGGTCGGCAAAGGAAAAGCGATGGAAATGGTGATGACTGCAGGAATGATTGGTGCTGAAGAAGCCAAACAATGCGGTTTGGTAAATCATGTAACCACCCAAGAAGAATTATTGCCGTTGGCATACAAATTGGCTGGAAAAATCATGAAAAATTCACTAGTAGCCATCAGTGAAGCGATCAAAGCAATCAATGCGAATTATACAGATGGCGTAAATGGATACGACGTTGAAATTAAAGGATTTGGAGACTGTTTTGGAACAGCAGATTTCAAAGAAGGAACGACTGCATTTTTAGAAAAGCGAAAAGCTGATTTTCCAGGAAAGTAACAGAAAATCAATGCAATGGTATATAAAGTCGTGGTTGTAAATCGCGGCTTTTTCTGTTTTTTGACATAAGAGAAATCTTAAGTTTATAAAAAC
>JBCCLS010000201.1:0-6462 GCA_039026835.1 Bacteroidota bacterium
GATTAATATGGATTCCAAAAGTTGATATCGTGACGTGCTGTCGCCATGACAAATAGTAACAATTCTTTGCTAGAAGCGGATAAATTAGTCGCATTGACTACCATATTTTCTACCTGAATTGAATGTTGAATAAATCCGTTGAGCGTGGTAGATTGTTCTTGAGCTTTGAAATACATTTCCAATATTTGCGCTTCTTCGTTAGTTAAGTCGCCTTCATTTTTATGCGAAATGACCACTTTGGACATTTTGTAATTATTTTGTTGCAGTCGTAAACGTACACTATTTGTAAACGCAGTAAACTCGCTCTCGGTCATTGTATTTCCAGTACTATTAACATTATTTTGCGCCAGATAACCAAAGACAAAATTGGTCGCATTTTGATAATTGAACACGCCATTCGGATAAATTTGATGTTGGTAATTTGTA
Source organism: Bacteroidota bacterium (assembly GCA_039026835.1). GTDB lineage: Bacteria > Bacteroidota > Bacteroidia > Flavobacteriales > Flavobacteriaceae > Kordia. The sequence goes on from JBCCLS010000201.1 coordinate 427, forward strand.
TATCCTACTTCTAAAGCTTCCGCATGCAATCTCCCCGCATAATCCAAACCATTCATAGGATTTACGACACTACTTATCGGGTTTCCTGCATTTCCTTGACCAGACAGTCCATTATCGGTCCCTGCTTCTTGTGATGCTTTAATTCCCACCTCAATAGCATGATCTCTATCGCCATTTTTTATATAATCTGCCATTCCTGCCTCACAATCAACTAAATATTCATTCGAATTAAATTGTTTAGTGTTGGAAGTAGGTATTTTACCATCTTGTGATGCTATAAAATCAGTAGTAACTTTTTTCAATTCTGTAAGCAATGTATTTGTAGTATCATCTGTTGCAACGCTATCTTTAGAGCAACTAATACCCAAACATACAAGAGCGCTAATTAGTACTGTATAAATGTATTTTTTCATAATGTTTTTATTTTTTGTTGATATTTATAGTGAATTTTTATTGATTCCAATAATTGAAATCATGTCTTGCTGTAGCCATCGTAAACAGTAAAAAATCTTTTGTTTGTTGCGGATAATTTGAGTTTACAATTATTTGTTCCGCTTGTATGGAATATTGAATGTAAGCACTGAGTGAAGAAGCGCTTTCTTGCATGGTAAAATACGCGTGTAATACCTGACTTTCCACTGTTGTTATCTTTCCCTCATCTTTCATTTTTAGAATGATTTCTGAAAGTAAAAAATTAACAGATTGTAATTCTTGTTTTAGTTGACGATAATAGGTTTTGAATGAACTTTCCGTATACGTATTTGATGGTTGCACGTTTTCGCCATATTGTTGCAGCAGATTTCGTGTGATTTCTGTAGATCGTTCATAACGAAAACTTCCATGATTCCCGATGTAGTTTTGTTTGTGTGTTAATTGATGATGTAAAATATCCACATGGTATTTTCCTACGTAATCTAATGGATTGCTAGCATTATCTACTCCTTGACTGGGATTTGGTGGTGTAATACCTTCAGAAGCTTTGTATGAAGCAGCAATTCCAGCTGCAAAATAAGTGTCGGGGTCACTTGAATCTTCATTGTAAGCATCTATAGTTGCATTGATGTCAATTGCTGCTAACTCAGGATCGATATAGTATTTTGCATTTCCTGTTGCAGTGTCTTGCGCATTTATATAACTGTCCGTTAGCTGATAAATTTGTTGAAGGGTTACATCGTTATCTATAATGACTTGTTCCGAATCGTTACTGCAGGCCATGACTAGCAGAGCTAAAATAGCCAGCATTCCTGAGTACTTGTGTTTTTTCATTGTTACTTATTTAAAAATAATCTCTACTCTTTTGAAAGGTTTTCGAGTTTCCCTGTATAGATCTATATCTATATGGGAAATTTCAGAGATTTCATTACCCAATTAAAAATGAAAAAAGCTGATTTTCATATGGGAAATCAGCGCAACACATTGTTTTTAAGTATTTTATATTACATAAATCGTTTTTTCCAAAAGAAGAAAAATACACACAAGCAGCTCAGAGTCAACAACCCAATGAATACATTTGTAACACTCAACCATGATTTTTGTACTACTGCATCTGTGCTACCCGTAAGTTTGAATGTAGCCCAATAATACGGAACCGTTTGTGTTTGATCGTGGTTTTGGAGATAGTAAATTTTAGCGCGTTGTAATGCTTCAGATTTGGATTTTCCGTCTGCTAATTCATGATAAAATATTTTCAAAATTTTATTTCCCGCTTGTTCATTCACCTTCCATTGCGAAGCCAACACGCTTTGCGTTCCGTTGAAGAAAAACCCTCTCGATAGATTGAGAATGCCTTCGCCTGAGAGATGAATGCCGTCATCTGTTTTACAAGCATCTAACACCACTAATTCTGCCTGATTTTCAAGTCCATACAGCTCATACAGCGTCATATTACTATCGTAAAAAGCGAGCCAAGGTGTTTGTGAAATACTGTCCAAACCTCCGTGTGTGTTGAGGTGTATGATGTTAAAATCGTTTCTATTTTTTAGAAAGTTTTCTTTGGTCGCCAATTTTTTTTGGTAGTATGCAGAAGTGGTATCTGTTGCATATGTAATAAATATTTCTGAGGCATGTGTTAATGTTGGCAATGCCGGATTCGCAAACTCCATCGGAGCAAATACAAGTAATTCTTTTGTGGGTTTGTTTTCTTTTTTCTGAATTTGTTCAAAAAGTGAAAATGATTGCAGATATGAAATTTCGGTAGTATTGATAAGGTATGCATCTGACAGTTTTCCAGTAGTTTGTATTGGTACTATTTCAAACGGAATGTATTGCAAAATATCATCTGCTACAATGACTATTTTTTTGTCTTGTAAACGTTCTAAAGCATTCTCAAATGGAAATAATTGCTGAAATAGTTGAAATCCGATGGTTTGAAATTCTTTTCGCTCTTTACTGTTCATGCGTTTTGTCATCCATGTTCGCAATGAATCTATGTTCGCTTCAAAATGTACATCTGTACCAAGTTTAAAAAAAACTGGCACTTTATGATCATAGAAAATTCCATACCCTTTTCCTTCATGTAGAATGTACTCTACAAAAATGGTATTGGCTTCGGTATACTTTTGCATGACTTCTGCTAAAGAAACGATAGCATCATTGGCTTTCATTTTTGCATACTGCGGATATAAACGTTGGATAGAATCTTTGAAGATTTGATATTCTTTATACTTCAAAGCATATTGTTGCTGTAAGGAATCATTTGCTTCACCACGGAGATACGCTTGTAATGCGAGTGTTTCATAGCGAAGTGCATACTCACGCTGCTTCACTATATCAGGAATGTTATACTGAAGTTTTTGTTGCAATAACTTTATATTTTCTTGCAATAGAAGCGATTTATTTTTTTCCATAAAATAAAAAGCTGCTGCTGTATCTTGTAACAAATAACATACTTCTACAGCCAACATATACATATTAACGCCTCTTTCAATCCAATACAACTTGGAAGCTTCTGCATCAGAAGTATAACGAATATAAGAAATAATGTCATCAATTAAATACACCACTTCTTTTGCCTGTTCTAAATATGAGCGATCGTGTGCATCGTTATATGCGCGAACCTGATGCAGTGCTAAATCTTTTAAATAAGTTAAGATTTCTAAATGATATCCTGATTTTTTCACTTCCGCTAACGTAGGAAGCATAAAGTTAGTCCCTGCTATTTTGTTGCGTTCTAAAATGGTATGAATTGCTTTGTGGAAATAGGGAATTTTATCCTTGGCAGTAGTATTTGGCAAATAGTATCCCATATTATTCCAAGCGGTGGCAATTTGCTCTTCATCATCTGATGCTGTTACAATTTTATCGTAATACTTTTTAGCAAGTTCGTGTTTTCCCTGTTCAGAATAGACAATTGCAATATTGTTGATTGCTGCGAATTCTCTGTAGGTTTGTCCCGTAATTCGAAACCCTTCTCGTGCTTTTTTATAGTAGTCTAATGCTTTATGAAGTGTTTCGGGAACGTTATATACGGCCGCTAAAGAATTGTAGAGCACAGGTATGTTGCTCACCACTAAATCATCAATAATAATCCTTTGTAAATGATCATTGATTATATCTAAATCGGTAAAATAGTTGGAATCCGTTTTAAAGATACTTTCGTATTTCTTGGCATAAGTTGTAATTATTTCATATCGCAGATTACTTTCAAATTTACGCGTCTTGAGTAGGTTTTTGTTCGCCAATCCTAAGTTTAAATACTGTAAGGATTGCGGAATGTCTCCCTTAATACGTGCATTTCTTCCCAAAATTCGATATGCATAACTTGTATATACATCGTCACCTGCATCATTGATCATGCTAATTAATTGCGCATGTTCTTTTTCAAACGCTTGTGTGCTAGCATATATTCTTGAAAGCCTAAATCTGCTTTTATTATATGCGTTCCGATCGTTCAACTTTGAACGAATTGCAATGGCTTTTTTCAACAAAAGAATGGCTTTATCGTGCACTTTTTCGTTGGCATAGCAACGTCCAAGTTCATGATAAAGCCTTCCTAAATTTTCTGTGTATACAAGCGTATCTTGTTGTTTCAGTAATCTTTGATACGCATCTATTTTTGCTTGCGTACTTTGTAATTTTTCAATAGTATTTAGCCTATCTGAAAAGGTGTTTTGAGCACTCACAGATATCATAAAACATAAAAGAATACTACTAAAGATTGCTCGTAAGCGTATTTGCATTTTTTATTTTAAAAATAGGCAAATTTTACTCTGCAACTAATATATAGAGATCATAAAACGAATATTTTACTACTTCTTCTTCGGTAAACGGATCAATCACTGTTTTAAAATCTTCAGAAGCAGGATATCCTAACATTGCAACTCTAGTTGCCATAGGTAAATCAGAGTCTGTACCCGAAGCAAGTATTTTAGCAACTTCAATGGTGATATACGGTGCGGCAAAAGAAGTTCCATGTACGGCAGATGTATTGAAAGGAATATCTTCACCTCGAGTGAAAAAATCAACACCAGATCCATAATTAGAAAAACCAGCCACTTTTCCATGTCCATAATTACAAGCGCCCACTGAAATTAAATTGTCAACGTCAAATGACGAAGGATAATGTGCTACGGTATCACTATTAAAACTGGAATTTCCAGCAGAAGTGACAACAATAACATTAGGAAACATAGCAATCATGTCTTCTAGAATAGTCGCACCAAAATCGCCAAAAGAATCGTCATACCAACCAAAACTTGCATTTATAATATCGGCACGTTCTGCAGCATATACAAATCCGCACACCATGTCAAAGTATTCTATAGTACCATTGCTATCTGCTATTTTTATTGGCAGAATTTGATGCGCTATGTCTAATGATTCAAGTTCACTGTGAATTTGATCTGCAATGATACTTCCATGTTTATTGAGATCATCATCAAAAGCATTTACATCATCATCTACAAAATCATATCCAGATTGCTCTTCTCCGATAGCGGTTTCTGACGCATTGTATAAAAATCTATTTTCGGCAGCTGTTCCTGTATTAAAAACGGTCAAACCTGTGGCGACGCCTGTATCTAAAATAGCGATGGTAATTCCACTATTGCCCGTTTTTATGTAGGATTCATAAAAGTCATCCGCTGCCGTTCCTACAATTGGGCTGTCAAACTCAAAGTCTACCACAAAATTATAGTCTACATCTGCAAGTCCATACGCTTCACCACCAATGGTTCCACTAACTACTTGCTTTTTAGGTTCAATACTAATGCTTCCTACAATGTAAATCCACTTTTCAACGTCCTGATTATTACATCTACAGACTTGATACGAGCCGAAACTTGGTTGAATAGCAAAGTTATCTCCATCGACTCCGTGGGTTTCCCGAATCATGTATTTCATCGTTTCTGGAGTTCCTGGTTTGTATCGGACAACCAATTCATTTTGGGAATACACAGGCATATTTCCTGGAACAGAAGTCAGCCCACCTCCGCTTTTAGCAAAGTTCGTTACTTCTTTGTTGTTTGATGTTTCAAATACATCATCTTGCGTGCATGCACATACTACAAATACAAGCACAAATGCAATTAGTTTTTGTATATTTCTCATGATATTAAATTTTTGCGTTCACATATAAGGGAAGAAACATGGAAATCATTACCCAATTTATTTAATCATATTTATATCTATGAAAGATAGTGAAAGATATATCAATGCTCTTATCACTGGAAATGAGAAAGTTACCAAAGAAATTTACAACAAATTATTTCCCAAAATAAAATCATACATTCTTAAAAATCGTGGTGATGCTCAAGATGCTTCCGATGTTTTTCATGATGGACTTATGTATATTATCGTTTCACAAAAAGAAAAAAGAAGTCTTATACAGTCGTTTGAAGCGTATGTATTTGTTGTGTGTAAAAATATTTGGAAAAGAACCTTAAAAAATAAGGTAATAAAAACCGATGCTTTGACACTAGAAGATAAAGAAGAGGAATTGAGCACTTTTATTGTTGAACAAGAATTGTTTGACTTTTATATTAAAAAATTTGAGTTGCTCTCTACTAATTGTAAAGAAATTCTTGGGAGTTACTTTAA
>JBCCLS010000202.1:0-6454 GCA_039026835.1 Bacteroidota bacterium
CTTAAGGTAAAGGCTGTGGTATCCATTACTTTGAGTCCTTTTTTCAAAACTTCATCAAAAGAGATATGATCAAATTTGATAGCTTCTGTATTTTAAAAGGAACTCGTGTTGATGGTATTTACAATGCAGATCCAGAAAAAAATACAGAAGCTATCAAATTTGATCATATCTCTTTTGATGAAGTTTTGAAAAAAGGACTCAAAGTAATGGATACCACAGCCTTTACCTTAAGTCAAGAAAATGAATTGCCAATCATTGTGTTTGATATGAATACACAAGGTAACCTGCTCAAAGTCGTTTCGGGTGAAAATATCGGGACAAAAGTCAACCTGTAGCAGAAACTGGCGTAGTTTTTGATTTGATTCGAGCAAAATAAAAACAGTTTAAATTAGTTATAGAATACATGTGTAGTAACACACTTTTTGAATAAGTACAACATATTATGAACGAAGAAATTGAATTTATCATAGATACCACCAAAGAGTCGATGGAAAGTGCTATCGCACATTTGAACAAACAACTACTGAGTATTAGAGCAGGAAAAGCATCTCCCGCAATGTTATCAAGTGTAATGGTTGAGTATTACGGTTCACAAACGCCGTTATCGCAAGTTGCCAATGTAAATAGTACTGATGCACGTACCATTACCATTCAGCCTTGGGAAAAAAGCATGATTCAAGAAATTGAAAAAGGTATTATGGTTGCCAATCTTGGATTTAATCCAATGAATAATGGAGAATCTGTAATCATCAATGTGCCACCACTAACGGAAGAACGCCGTAAAGAATTGGCAAAACAATCCAAAAGTGAAGCCGAACACGCAAAGGTTGGAGTTCGTAATGCACGTCAAGATGCTAACAAAGAAATTAAAAAACTAGACGTTTCTGACGATTTAAAAAAGAATGCTGAAATAGACGTTCAAGAGTTAACGGATTCCTATGTAAAAAAGATCGATGAAATCTTTGCGAAAAAGGAAAAAGAAATCATGACAGTGTAAACGTTAAACTTATAATAAACTAAGTATAAAGCGGCCTACGGTCGCTTTATTTTTTGTAACATTATACTGTAATTTTCGTTATGACGTAAAAGGCAACTCTCAAATGAGTTTTGTAAAACCTGTTGTATCCTAACGAATTCAGGCTCGCTGACACTTAAAATATACCCTACTAATGAAAAAATCAGTATTGATTTTTATTGTATTGCTTACTTCTTTTGCGGCATTCGCACAACAAAGAATTTCAGGAATTGTGATCGATAAAACTACGCAAGAATCACTTCCATTTGCAAACATCTATATTTCCAAAAATCAAGGCACCATTACAGACGCCGAAGGTAAATTTAGTATAACGCTAAAAAACGATATTCAAACGATCAAGGTCTCTTATATTGGTTACACCACGCAAACAGTTACCATTGCTCAAAATACAAGCTATCTCAAAATACAATTAGCGCCTACACAAGAAGCCTTGGACGCCGTTGTGTTGTACAACAAGGAAAATCCAGCTTTGCAAATAATGCGTGATGCCATTGCTAACAAAAAACAAAACGATCCAGAACGCAAACTGAATTCCTTTAAAATCAATGCATACAACAAACTTTTAGTAACGGCAAATCCAGATTCCATCAACGGACAAATTGATTCCATCTTCACCAAAAAAGAAGGCAAACTTGTTTTCAAAGAAGTCGATTCATCCAACTACGAATTCAAAAAAGACATCAATCGCAGTCACTTGTACATGACGGAGAAAGTGAGTGAAGTTTCGTTTAGCAAATCCAAAGGAAAACGCGAAAAAATCCTCGCGACGCGCATGGCAGGATTTAAAGAACCGATATATGAAGTGCTGGGCATTAAAATTCAGTCGTTCTCCTTCTACAACAACCAATACGAACTTTTTGGAACGGCGTATCCAGGACCTATGGCTAACAATGCCTTATCAAAATACAAATACAAAATTCTAGATACAGTACGCAATAGCAATCGCGAGTCGTACATGATTTATTACAGTCCCAAGAAAAAAGGAGAAACTTCTGGACTGGAAGGAATTTTATACATTGACCGTGAATCCTATGCGCTGCAAAAAGGAATCGCAGAAATCAAAGGTGTGATTGACATCAAAGCCGTGCAAAATTTCGACTACAATACTACATTTCAAGTATGGTTTCCAACTGATAAAGAAATTCAAATCCGAAAAGGAAAAACAGATGATTCTGTATCACTTTTTGGACAGGCCGTTAGCATTTCTAGAGGCACACCAAAAGACAGCACGAATACCGTCAACACCAATGAACAAGATGTCAGTGACTTTATTTATTTAACCTCAAAAACAAAGAATTTTGATTTGGCAATCAACGAGCCTGTACAAATTCGTGGACGTGGACTCGCCATTGAAATTGAAGACAAGGCACACGACAGAGACGAAGCTTTTTGGAATCAATACCGTACGGATAGCATTAGCAAACGCGGAAAAGAAACCTATGTTGTGCTGGATAGTATTATTGCTGAAGATGGCGTAGAAAAAGATATTTACTTAGCGCGAAAACTTCTCAAAGGCTATTACCCAACAAAATATGTTGATTTAGATTTGCGCTATTTGGTAAAGTACAACAATTACGAAGCCTTTCGTTTGGGATTAGGTGGTGTAACCAATGCTAACTTTTCTACCAAATATCGTATCAACGGATACGGAGTATACGGAACGCGTGATCAAGATTTTAAATTTGGAGTTGGCGCTGCGGCGCGATTGGACAAACGTACACAAACTTGGTTTGGATTGTCGTATACAGATGACCTTGTAGAAACAGGAAGTTCACAATTCATAACAGATCGCCGGGCATTTTCACTGTTTGAACCGCGATTGTTCAACATTGATCTTTTCTATGAAACACGACGCATTGCCGGAAACATTGAACATCAAATTACAGCAAAGACACATGCCAATTTAATGCTGTCTAAAAGCAATATAGAACAAACCTATGATTACGGATTTGTCAATGATGGTGAAATTTTCAATGCGTATGAAATTACAGAAGCGACCTTATCCATACAGTGGAATCCGTTTAGTGAATACATGCAAACGCGTCATGGGCGTAACGAAATCAAACGTGGATTTCCGCAATTTGCTTTTCAGGCTACCCAAAGTTTTGATGGCTTTTTAGGTGGAAATTTCAATTATACAAAATTTGATGCACGCATTGTACATGAAATTCGTCCGATTGATAAAGGAGTTACTTCGTTTTTGCTAAAAGGTGGACTTGGAATTGGCGATATTCCAATCACACACATGTATCACACATCGCCAAACAATCCAAACAAAGACGTACTCTTACAGCGTTTTTCAATTGCAGGTCGAAACAGTTTTGAAACTATGTATTTCAACGAGTTTTTCTCTGACCGATACGCCATGTTTCAAGCAAAACATAAATTCAAACCTTTTAAAATTGGCAAACGATTCCGACCAGAATTGACTTTAATCTCACGATTTGCCATTGGTGATGCCGATGACATTGAACGTCATTTGGGACAACAATTCAATTCCTTAAAACACGGTTTCTCAGAATCTGGATTCGAAATCAATAAGTTATTTGCTGGCTTTGGATTGAGTTTTATGTATCGCTACGGTGCATACCATCTGCCAAAATTTGAAGATAACCTCTCATTTAAATTCACCTATTATTTTAGTTTAGGTTTTTAAGCCTGTCTGCGATGGTTTTTGTATTTTTGCACGACCAAAAACAGAATAATGATTAAATGGATTAATACGCGCTTCTGGGCAAGTGTGGCACGACTGATTCTTCGCAATAGAATAATCATTTTGTCACTTGTGGTGGGAATGACTGTATTTTTAGGATCGCAATGGAGATACATGCGTTTCTCCTATACGGAAGCCAATTTATTACCAGATAATCATCCTGTAAATGTAGAATACAACAAATTCCTAGACATTTTTGGGGAAGAAGGAAACCTCATTATTCTTGCTGTAAAGGACAGTTCGTTATTTACGCCTGAAAAATTCAACGCGTGGAATCGTCTGAGCAAAAAATTCAACGCAAAATCAGAAGTAAGTGCTGTCATTTCGACCGAAAATCTTAAAAAACTCATCAAAGACGAAGAAAATCAACGTTTTGGGTTGGAAGAATTGGTCGAAGGAAAAATAACAACGCAAGAAGAAGCTGTAGCCATTCGCGATGAGCTTTTCAAAAATTTACCCTTCTACAAAAGTTTACTCTTCAATGAGGAAGGAACCATCAGAACTGCCGTATATCTCGACAAAGAGATTGTAAATACAGCTGTTCGAAAAGATTTTATCTACAGCGAAGTACTGCCCATTATTGAAGAATTTGAAGCCGAAACTGGACTCGATTTGCGAGTTTCTGGAATGCCATACATTCGTACACTCAACTCACAAAACATCGTTGACGAAATTGGGCTGTTTATTGGTGCCGCTTTGCTCATTACAAGTTTAATCTTCTTTTTCTTCTTCCGATCGTTTCGAGCAACTTTTATCTCCATGATTGTGGTGATTATTGGTGTAATGTGGTCTTTTGGGGTAATTGGTTTGCTGAATTATGAAATTACTGTCTTAACCGCGCTCATTCCGCCATTAATTATTGTGATTGGAATTCCAAATTGTATATTCTTCATCAACAAATATCAGCAAGAAGTAAAAAAACATGGAAATCAAGCGCGCTCCTTGCAACGTGTAATTGCCAAAATTGGAAACGCTACCTTGATGACCAATATGACGACGGCAGCAGGTTTTGCAACGTTTATCATTACCGAAAGTAAACTGTTGAAGGAATTTGGTATTGTTGCATCGATCAATATCATTGCGATTTTTATACTATCACTGTTAATCATCCCGATTATTTACAGTTTTATGGCGCTGCCAAAACAAAAACACTTAAGTCACTTAAGCAAAAAATGGATTGGTGCTGTGGTTTCGTGGATGGAACAAATGGTACGTCACCATCGCTTTTCAGTATATGCAATTTCAGTCGCTTTATTGGTGATGAGTATTATTGGAATCTATCAAATTCGTATTTCAGGAAGTTTGATTGAAGACATGCCACAACGCGCTGATTTTTTTAAAGACATTCGTTTCTTTGAGAAAGAATTTGACGGCATCATGCCACTGGAAATTTTGATTGATACCAAACGTAAGAATGGCGTTACCAAACTTTCTACGCTCAAACGCATGAACAAGTTTGAAGAATTGATCTTGGAAACACCTGAGTTATCACAACCAATGTCTGTGGTAAGTTTGGCTAAATATTCGCGCCAAGCGTATTTTGGTGGATTGGCCAAAAACTACACTTTGCCAACTTCCAACGAAAACAATTGGATTATGGCGTATGCAGGAAAATCCAAGTCAGAAACCAACTTACTCGCAAGTTTTGTCGATTCTACGGGAAGATATGCGCGTATTACTACGTTTATGAAAGATATTGGTACCGATCGTATGGAACGTATCGAAGAAAATTTACAAACCAAAATCGACAATACATTTAAGGACAAATATGATGTCACCATGACGGGAAAAGCACTTGTTTTTCTCAAAGGAACCAAATATTTAGTGAACAATTTGATCATGTCACTTTCATTGGCCATTTTGCTCATCTCCCTGTTTATGGCGTATTTATTTCGCTCATTCCGAATGATTTTAATTTCATTAGTTCCCAACTTACTACCGTTACTCATTACAGCAGGAATGATGGGCTTTTTGGGTGTTCCTATCAAACCTTCTACCATTTTGGTATTTAGTATTGCTTTTGGTATTTCTGTGGACGATACCATTCACTTCTTAGCAAAATACCGACAAGAGCTACAGAGCAACAACTGGAAGATTCGAAAATCAGTCTACGCTGCATTGCGTGAAACTGGTGTGAGTATGTTTTATACCTCTATCGTATTATTCTTTGGATTCTCGGTGTTTATGATTTCTAGCTTTGGCGGAACGGTCGCATTGGGCGGATTGGTTTCTGCTACCCTACTCTTTGCCATGCTGGCGAACTTACTATTATTGCCTTCATTATTGCTTTCGCTAGAACGTAGCATTGCGAATAAAAATGTAATTAAAGAACCTAACTTTAGAATTCTACCAGAAAAACCAAATAGAAGACTTTCTGAGCTAGTCCGTAGAGAAGACAAAACAGATACCAATATTTAACGTAAGTTCAACACAACTATTTTAACGTATAATTCATTACCGATAGATCATACTTACTGTCAAATCGAGCATTCGTTTAAAGGATAATTTGATCGCATGCAAAAAATTGTGCGTGCATAGCTTTTAGTTCCTGTAGAAAAAACTTACTTTTGTGGGATAGGTACAAAAAATAAAGCCTGAAGCTGTTGGTACAGCATTCAGACTCTATTCGGTTCCCCCAAACCTACCTTAATTTTCTTAATCATTGAAGACAAATTAAGATTACAATTGATTAATAGCCATGACAA
>JBCCLS010000203.1:0-6427 GCA_039026835.1 Bacteroidota bacterium
CTAATAAACGTTAAATTCCTGTATAATTCGAAGGATTTATACGTTTTAATTCCAATTTTACGTCTTCAGAAATCGATAAAGTGTCAATAAATTCGCTAATTAACGCTTTTGTGATCTTTTTATTGGTTCTTGTCAGTCCTTTTAGTGCTTCATACGGATTTGGGTAATTTTCTCGTCGCAAGATGGTTTGAATCGCTTCTGCAACTACAGCCCAATTGTTTTCCAAATCTTCTTCAAACTTTGCTTTGTTTAGCAAAAGCTTGTTCAATCCTTTTAAGGTAGATTGAAGTCCAATGATGGTATGTCCAAACGGAACTCCAACATTTCTAAGCACAGTAGAATCTGTTAAATCACGTTGCAATCTTGAAATTGGTAATTTTGCTGCTAAGTGTGCAAAAATAGCATTGGCAATTCCTAAATTTCCTTCACTATTTTCAAAATCAATCGGGTTTACCTTGTGTGGCATGGCAGAAGAACCAACTTCTCCTTTTTTGATTTTTTGTTTAAAGTAATCCATGGAAATATACGTCCAAAAATCACGATCTAAGTCAATAATAATTGTATTAATACGCTTTAAACCATCAAAAATTCCCGCGACATGATCGTAATGTTCAATTTGCGTAGTAGGGAAGGAGTGATGCAATCCTAAAATGCGCTCTACAAAATTATTTCCAAATGCTTTCCAATCAATAGTAGGATATGCAACTTTATGTGCATTGAAATTTCCTGTAGCACCTCCAAATTTTGCGGCATGCGGAATGACAGCCATCGTTTCAATTTGTGCTTCAATACGTGTAATGAATACTTCAATTTCTTTTCCCAAACGCGTTGGAGATGCAGGCTGTCCATGTGTTCTTGCCAACATAGGCACTTCTGCCCACTCAGTAGCCAATTCCTTTAATTTTTCTAAAACCTTTACCAATTCAGGAAGATACACCTGCTGGATAGCTTCTTTGATAGAAAGTGGAATTGCTGTATTGTTAATGTCTTGAGAGGTAAGTCCGAAGTGGATAAACTCTTTATAGTCAGAAATATTGAGTTTGTCAAACTGCTCTTTTATAAAATACTCAACTGCCTTTACATCGTGATTGGTTACTTTTTCAATGGCTTTGATAGCTTGTGCATCTTCTGCCGAAAAGTTCTCATAAATCGCGCGTAAATCGTCATACAATGAAGCATCAAAATTTTCCAACTGCGGTAATGGAATGTTGCATAAAGCGATGAAATACTCAATTTCAACCAAAACACGGTATTTAATGAGTGATTCTTCACTAAAGTAATTCGCCAAAGCAATGGTTTTGCTACGATATCTTCCGTCAATTGGGGAAATGGCATTAAGCGATGTGAGCGTCATTGTCGTATGTTGTTTTTTTTAAGGAGACAAATATACTCGTTACGAAGCATGTAGTAAAATTAAATGAAGCTAAATTTCATGTTCTTTTTGAAGATGTGTGAAAAAACTGCAATTTGAGCGTATCTTGTTGAAAAACAAGTTGTAAACATGTTATTTTGTTTGATAAATCTTGAAAATTATGAGTCAAAAGTATACTTGTACCCTTAAATGTACCTACTCTTTTTTCATTCGTTTTATCAGTTCTCTTGCTCTTGCTTTGAATCCTGAACTTTGTGATGCGTAATCGCGTTCTAAAATCATACGTAATTCATCGTGAATCCAGTCAAATTCTTTTCCTAATAAATACAGTGAACGCATGGAATAGGCTTTTACAGCTACTTTTTGATCGCTAATCATCCAATCAAAACAAGCTTCGGTAATTTTTTCACGATGTTTTTGGGTGAGTTTTTCTTGAGTGCGATTGCTTTTTTTGTGATAAAATGCCTCAATCAAATATTCCGCAACTTTTGCTATGGGCCGTACTGCGGGATCCAAATGTACGGTGTGCATTTTTTCAACATACGCATCTATGTATGGTAAAATTGCATCCAAGTTTTCTCGCGCAACAAATTCATACAACCAAGCAGCTCTTGCTGAAATTTTATCATCAACTGTAAACACTACTTCCAATAAGGTTGGTAATAACTCCGGATTGTTCAAAACGATTTTTGCATAATAGTTCCGTTTTTCCCTTGAATGATTTACATAATTCAGTTCGGAGTAGAGTTGTTGAAAAGTCATTTTTAGGTGTTGGGTTTTGGGTGTTAGGTCGCTTTTGTTTTTTGTTGATTTGTTGATTCGTTGATTTGTTTGTTCGTTGATTTGTTTTTTTTTTGCTAACTGCTAACTGCTAACTGCTAACAACCAAAACTACATCAATTGCGCTACAACAGTTGCTACGCCTGTAGATGCTTTTTCTGGAATTACAGTCAGGTTTTCATACGCACTTTGATTGACAGCAGGATTTGGATCAATGAAGTAAATCGGCGTGCTTTGTGGTACAAAATTAATCAAACTTGCTGCAGGATATACTTGCATCGATGTTCCAATAATTAATAAAATATCCGCCTGAACACATTCCGCTACAGCGGTTTCAATCATCGGGACATCTTCACCAAACCACACAATATGCGGACGCAATTGCGATCCGCGCTGGCATACATCACCTACCGAAATATCACCTGGGCAGTCATAAATTTTATATGGATATTGCACACCACGCATTTTTGACAATTCGCCATGTAAGTGAATAATTTTAGAGCTTCCAGCGCGCTCGTGTAAGTTGTCTACATTTTGTGTAACAATCGTAACATCGTATTTTTCTTCCAACGTTACCAACGCTTTGTGGCCTTCATTGGGTACAACTTCTTTCAATTGGCGTCTTCGCTGGTTGTAAAAATCCAACACCAATGCCGGATTCTTTTCAAATCCTGTTGGCGAAGCTACTTCCATAATGTCATGTCCTTCCCACAATCCGTCTGCATCGCGAAAGGTTTTAATACCGCTTTCTGCACTTATGCCAGCACCTGTGAGTACCACTATTTTTTGTTTTTCCATCTATTATAAATACGAGCGTTTGGTAAATGTATAAATTCGTTCGACTTGTCGTCTATAAAATCAATTAGGTCTTTTTTGTTGTATTCGTCATTTTCAATCATGCTGTTGAGGAGCACAATATTGTCTTCATGTTTCTTTAAAAAGTCATACAGATACATCAAATTGAGTTTTGCATTTTCAAAATTAGGATATTCTCTAATCGTATTGGCATAGGCTTTTTCTGAAACTTCATAATCTTGAAACTGCCAAGCTGCATTGCCACGAATGTACTCAATAAAAACATCTTCGGTCGTTCCTTGAATTTCCTCCAACAACTGCATAGTAGCATTGTAATCTTTCAGCATAATAAAATAATCAACCGCCATTAATTTTGTAGTTGGGTCATTTGGGAAGTTTTTGAGCAATTCGTCAATAGCTTCTAAGTGAAATACTTGATTGATTTGTGAAGCAATTTTAATTTTTGTGATGAAATAAATTTTTTTCTTGGTGAATTCTCCTTTGAGCGTATTAATTAACTTGAACGCTTTTTTATAATTTTTTCTTCGAGCCAATTTCTTATAAAGCGCTAGAAATGTCATGCTTTCTAAGCGTTCTCTGTTAACGTTAATATCTTCCGAAGTAATGCTTAATTGATATAAATCTTGATACGTTTCACTCAAATATTGTCCTGTAGCGTAGATAAAAACGTCTTGTAGTTTAAATTCGTCATCTTCATAACTCAATTGGTAATCATGATAATTTAATCCGCTTTTTTCTGAATACATGCGAAACAATAAGTGATACTTTTGCTCATCCAAATGGTAATAATAATTTACAATGCTATAGGAAGTTCCATTTTTGATAGCTGCGCGAATGTTGAGTGGAAATAAGTGAAATTTATCAAAAAAAACACCATCGCGAAAAGCTGAATTGAATTCGTCTATGATCTCATTTTCTGAAATTTTTTCATTGATAGAAATTACTTTTTTGGCAAAACTTTCCAGATTAAAATTATCCATAAAAAAAGACGAATCATCCTCATAGAAAGAGTCCGCTAAACGTTGTCCGAGTGCAATTACTTTTTCGTCGTTTACATCTTTATTTTCCGCACGCAAGGCATCCATTTCTTGCGAAAAAACTAGCATGCCAAAAAGTAGAAAGAGAAAAGAGAAAGCAAACTTCATTCGGAATCATTTATGATCTATAAAAATAGTCAATTTAAACGACTTTTTGTGCATAGATCAATTCCCTTGCAATTTTGCTTGCTTGCGTTTTTATGATAGTTTTGTGGAATGATTGATACAGACTTATTAACACATTTAGAAGGATATCTTACCGAACGAAGAAAAGGCTTGTTTGTCAAAGTTTTAGCAGAACGAACGCGTCATTTTACGGTTGCTGTGGAAGATGTATACCAATTGCACAATACAAGTGCTGTGTTGCGAAGCTGCGACGTATTTGGTGTCCAAGATGTACATGTTATAGAGGAACGTTTGGGAAAAAAGATGGATCGAGAAATTGCCATGGGCGCACAAAAATGGGTAGATATTCACCGATATAGTGATACCAAAAGTTGTATAGCGCGTTTAAAGTCAGAAGGCTATCGAATCATTGCTACAACACCACATGAAGATTCTCAATATTTACATGATTTTGATGTGACGCAAAAAGCGGCTTTTTTCTTTGGAAAAGAGCGCGAAGGTTTGAGTGAAGAAGTACTGTCGCAAGCTGATGAGTTTTTAAAAATTCCTATGGTAGGTTTTACCGAAAGCTTAAATATTTCTGTCTCTGCGGCTATTATCATTCAGCATGCTACAAACAAACTGCGAAACTCAGACATTGCTTGGCGACTTACCGAAGAAGAAATTTTAGAAAAACGATTTGATTGGTGTAAAAAATCAATTCGTAGTATTGACGATGTTTTGCAACGTTATCAGGAGCTTCATTCCAAATAAAAACTACAAGACATAGTAGTAAGGATACGAAACTTATAAAGTTACAAGTAAATATACAGTGTACACTAAGCACACTAAAGAAGCGATCATCGAAGGAATAAGAATGCAAATTGTGATGATGCGATCTTTTATATCTAAATGATTCATAATTGTGGTATTTGTTAAATTCATCTCAATTACTTACATAGGTCGCAAAAAATAGAATCTCCATACAAAAGAATCACAGAATTAGATATTTAGCACAAAATATCTGATAAACTGCACTCTATACACGAAAATACTTATTATGAAAGTTGTTTGAAAAGCTATCGATTTTGTATGCATACTTCACAAAGCAAGCACATTTTACTTTCGAACCAAATTTGCTTCATACAATCCAATCCAGTCACTTGGCGACATTTTTTGTGCCAATTGCGCAATCAACTCATACGGAATATCAATCATTTTTTTGAATCGAATACAGCTTTTGCCCATGTCTAATTTATACTTGCAATGCTTTGGATATTCTGCCACAAACCAATCCATTAATTCAGTATTTGCATAAATTCCCATGTGATACAAGGCAACAAAATTTTTCTGTGATGCAAAACTAATGAATGGTAATGGCAGTTTAGGATCGCAGTGATAACCATCGGGATACGTTTCGTGTGGAACTACAAAAGCTGGCATTTTATAATTGATAACTTCTTGAAAACCATCGGGTAAATTCTCTTGAAAAATACTTCTCAATTTGGCAATAACTTCTTGGCGTTCTTCCGGAAGTTGTGCAATATATGCATCTACAGTATTTGCTTCGTATTTCATGTTGTTGGTATTAGGTATTTTAAAAGTACTATTTTTTATATAATTTGCCACAAAAAATGACAACTCACGATTTGATTTTGTTTTTAATGAAAATTGTTGGTTGTCGATTTTAAAAATAACCAAAAATCCCGAAACCCCTAAAACCCATTCATTATGATGATTGTACTGTACATTATTGGTGGACTTTTCGCCCTAATAATTTTCTTAGCTTTGATTGCTCCTAAAAGTTTTGCTGTATCTAGAAGCATTACTGTCAATTCCCCATTGGAGGAAACATTTCAATTTGTAAAATCAATTAAAAATCAAGATTTGTGGTCACCTTGGAAAAAGAAAGATCCAACTATGACACAATCGTTTGAAGGAATTGATGGCGAAGTTGGATGTATTGCACGTTGGCAAGGAAATAAAGATGTAGGCGAAGGCGAGCAAGAACTTTTGAAGATTGTTGAAAATGAACAAGTCATCTCAAAACTTCGTTTTTTTAAACCTTGGAAATCGGAAGCAGATGCATATTTATATACTGAAGCTATTAGCGATACCGAAACGAAAGTCACGTGGGGATTTTCAGGAAAAAACAAAGTGCCTTTCAATATTTTTATGCTTTTTATGAATATGGACAAAGCTGTCGGAAAAGATTTTGAAGAAGGTTTATCAGATTTAAAAGCGTATTTAGAGCAATAGATATAGAGCGTTTGAAGCACATAACTACTAAAGAATTTTATGTTTTGTAATCAAAAAC
>JBCCLS010000204.1:0-6407 GCA_039026835.1 Bacteroidota bacterium
CATTACCAGGTTTGTCAAACAATCAACCATACGAAGCATTTGAAGGTCCGCTAGAACCTTTCCAATCCATTCGTGCACGAAACAATACGCAAATTGATCGTATTTCAGGATACGCGCAATGGAGCAAGCAATCCAAATGGGGCGAAAGTGAAGTGTATACTAACATTGGTGTACGTGCGCATGCTTGGACTGTAAATGGGGACGGTATTGAAAGTAATACGCAAGCTGTGGTAAGTCCGAGAGCACAAATTGCCATCAAACCCAATTGGGAGCAAGATATGTTGTTCCGTTTGTCGGGTGGATTTTATCATCAACCGCCATTTTACCGAGAACTCCGCGCCTTTGATGGTGTGGTGAATCCGAATGTAAAAGCACAACAATCTATTCATGTGGTGTTGGGAAATGATTATAGTTTTAAACTGTGGGATCGACCGTTTAAATTGACCACAGAAGCCTATTATAAAAATCTATCAAACGTAAATACGTATACAATTGAAAATGTCCGGATTCGCTACAGAGCCGATAATAATGCTGAAGCGTTTGCCTATGGTTTGGACATGCGTTTGAATGGTGAATTTGTTCCTGGAACAGAAAGCTGGGTGAGTTTTGGGTATTTGAAAACCGAAGAAAATATCAATAATCGCGGATTTATTCCACGACCAACAGATCAACGTTTGAAATTTGCAGTGTTATTTCAAGATTACATGCGAAAGATTCCAAATTTAAAGTTGTATTTGAATTTAACCTATAATACAGGATTGCCAGGCGGCTCGCCAAGTTATACAGATCCGTACTTATTCCAAAGTGAATTGCCAGATTACCGTCGTGTAGATGCGGGATTTTCGTATGTATTGGTTGACAAAGACAAGCAGTACGACAAAGGACATTGGTTGTCAGCTTTTAAAGAATTAAATTTTGGTTTTGAGATTTTCAATGTGTTTGATACTTTCAATACCATTACCAATACGTGGGTTCGTGATGTGTATACCAAGCGCCAATTTGGAATTCCAAATTTCTTAACTGGACGTGTGTTTAATGTGAAGATGAATATGCGGTTTTAGGTTTTGGGTTTTGGGTCTTGGGTGTTAGGTATTAGTCGCAGTTTGCAGTGGTCAGATATAAACTCTTAAACCTATAAACTTTTAAACTAAAAAGAAACTAATTACTTCGCTTGCGGTCGTAATGACGTATTTAAAAAAGCTACCATTAATAGATGAAAAAAATAATTACTTCTTTGCTTATTTTAGTCGCAGGAATACAACTTTCTACTGCGCAAAAAAAAATATATGTGAGTGATTCGTTTGAGGAATTATCAAAAGATCATAAAATCATTGCGATTCTTCCGTTTCAAACGACGTTGAATTTAAAATCTGATGACACTTCCTACACAAAAGAACAAATTGCAGCGTTGGAAATCCGAGAAGGAACTGCCGTTCAAGAAGCATTGGAGAGTTATTTTTTAAATCGAAAGAAAAAGAAGAAACTTAAAATTGAGTTCCAAGATATCAATACCACCAACCGCATGCTGAAAAAAGCAGGCATTACTTCCGAAGACATGGACATCTACGCGCCGCAAGAACTTTGTAAAATTCTAAACGTAGATGCCATTGTAAGTGGTTCGCTGACCTCTCGCCTACTGCTTTCTAAAGATATTGATACTTCTTTTGACCTGATTACCTATTTAAAAGGAAAATCTGATTACGGAAAAATTATCATCAAACTAAGCAATAAAAATACAGGCAAATTGTTGTGGCGCTACGAAAAAATTATCAATCGTAAATCGGGAAAAAATACGCAAAATATCATCAATAAAATGATGCGTAAAGCCAGTAGAAAGTTTCCGTACGAAGAGAAGCGCTAATTAACTATTTCTTTACAAAATAATTATATCTTAATTCGAATTCGTAGCAGGCCTTGTGTTGACAATCACCATATTGCGATCTACATTTGATGTAATTATCGGTGTTAATGTACTTTCGCCTGTAGTCATATCCGTTTTCAACACACCAAAATATAAATCTTCTGTAGCGACTAAATTCAAATATTGCTGATTTGCATATACCGTTCCTCCAAAAATTGTGATCAATCCATAAGATTCTGTTTGTGAATTTGGCGTCACGTTTCCTACAGCAACATCAATAATAGCAGGACGTGCACTATTGAATCCGTTAGACGTTTGCATGAATCCCAATTCTGTCGCGTTGATTTGTGCCAATCGACTTCCGTTTATCGCAGGTATTTTTGTAACAGCGTTTGTCGCAGTATCCGCTTGTAAAAATCCTTGATTCCACGTGGAAATATAAATATTTGTCCCAGCATGAATCATGGAAGTAATCATATCTTCTGTAAAAGTAATTCCCAATTCAGTGATTGTGTAATCTTGAAGATTGATATTGACAAGATGTTTGGTAGCGCCTGTCACCAATACATTTTCAGTCACAATAGCTGTCAGGTTCGTATCACCATTCAACGCAAGTGCAATGATACCTACATCATTACCTGTAATTGTAGTTGGTAAGGTAAGCGGAACAATTTGTGTGGTATTGGTCGATATTTCATACACTAACAAATTATTTGTCGGTGACGGATTGTACAGATATTCAATGGCATAAATGGTATCATCCTGTCCGATCATGGTTTGAGTTTGTAAAATAGACGCACTATTTTCTTTCTCAATTTGTCCAAGATCATTAAGAAATCCAGTAGTATCTCCCATGAGGAACACTCGACCTGAACTGTTTACCGAAAATAGTATCAAATCGTCAGTAGGTGTTGCTATATCTACTAAAAGAGGAATATCCTCAGGATCGTCTTCAGGACTACTACAAGAGATACAAAAAACAGTAAATACAAATACTAGGAATGGTAAGGTGATTTTTTTCATCATATAGTGGTTTTAATGTTATGCTAAAACTACTATAATCTTTTGCAATGCCAAAGTATATTTTGAAAATCCACCTGTTTTTAACATTGCTGTAAGAGCATTCTTTATGGCTTTTTTCTGGAGAAAGAAGATGTCGTTTTGAAAATATAAAACGCTAGATTTGTAGCAACAATAGCAAAAGTTTTCGCATGAAGCAAAGCGTGTCTCAACTTTTTTTCACACGAAAACTTTCGTGTATTAGTTGACAGGAATTGTTGTCACAATTACCATATCTCGATTGACATCTTCTGAATTAATTGGTGTAAGTGTACTTTTATCTTCACTAAAATCTGTTTGTAGCAATCCAAAATAGATATCATCTGTGAATACTAAATTCAAATAAGTTTGATTTACAAATACAGAACCGCCAAAGACATCTTTGATCTTAATTACAGCTCTTTCATCGTTTGGAGTCGCTGTTTGACTGTTTACATCAATAATGGCAGGTCGAAAGCCACCTGGTCCTGGAAATACTTGCATAAATGCCAATTCGGTAGCACTTATTTGTGCCAATCTAGTTCCTACGATACTGTTTACAGTAGTTGAAGTGTTTGTAAATAAATCTGCCACTACAAGTCCATCAGCCCAAGTAGAGATGTATACATTTGTTCCCAGCTTTCGCATAGAAGTTATTAAGTCTTCAGTGTATGAAATACCTATTTCAGTCATTGAATAATCTTCGAGACTAATATTTACAAGATGTTTTGTAGATCCTGAAGGATTGAATTCCGAATCTAATATACCAATCAAATTGGAAGCATCGTCAATCGCAAGTCCAACAATAGCCCTTTGCGGTCCTTCGATCGTGGTTGGAAATACCAGTGGAAAAGATTGTGTTGTATTTGTGGCGATGTCGTATAGCAACAAATTGCTTTCCTGCATCCCATTAAATAAATATTCTACTGCATAAATTGTTTCTGAAGTTGCAACAATAGTTTGTGGCCATAAAAGGGATTGCTCACTCTCCATCGTAAAATTTCCTATGTTTTGGATGTCTCCTGAATTGTTTCCAATACTAAAAACTGCTCCCGAACTGTTTGCGGTAATTACTAAAAAATCATCTGGTGCAGGGTTGTCTAGAATCTCTACCCAATCATCAATTGCCAACGGTTGAATGTTAGAACTGTCGTCAGAATTGTCACAAGAAATTGATAAAATAGCACATAAAAATGCTACGAAAAATACTGTTTTTTTCATTTTTGTTTGGTTTTAACGTTTTGCTAAAACTACTACAAACTGTTCAAATGAAACAATATATTTTTGAACTTTATGACGTTTTTAACAGCATTCTTGAAATTCTCTTAAAGTTTTTGTAATTGATTAATTCATCCGAAATAACCCATATTTTAGGATACAATACATAGCACGGACACCATCTTTCCAGCCAATCTTTTTGCCTTCGTTGTATAATCGTCCGTCATAAGAAATGCCAACTTCTTGAAAACGGATACCTTTGATTCTGGAAATTTTTGCAGTAATTTCAGGTTCAAACCCAAAACGCTTTTCAGTGAGTTGGATGGACTGTATCATCTGCGTGTTGAAGAGTTTGTAGCAGGTTTCCATGTCTGTCACTTTTAAACCTATGCATAAATTTGAAAGAAACGTTAAGACCTTGTTTCCTGCATAATGCCAAAAATACGACATTTGATGTGGTTTCTCGCCGGCAAAACGCGATCCGTATACCAAATTAGCTTTTCCGCTGATTACAGGCGCTAGTAATAAATTGTATTCTTCAGGATTGTATTCCAAATCAGCATCTTGGATGATCAAATATTCGCCTGTTGCTTTGGAAATTCCTGTTTGGATAGACGCGCCTTTCCCTTGATTTTGTGTGTGTTGATAAAACTGAATCTCCAAAGAAGGATTGTCATCAATGAATGCCTGCACCAATTTTTGAGAAGCGTCTTGAGAGCCATCATCTACAATGACAAATTCTTTTTGAATATCGGCAATGAGTTGTACTTGCTTAATTTTGTCTAAAATTAAACGTACTGTAGCTGCTTCATTGTACACAGGAATGAGTATGGAGAGTTTAGTCAACTTCATCAATTATACCGACTTTTTCGTTGTTTTTGTAACTACTTTTTTCAATAATGACTCCTTTTTTGTCTTTTTTTATGACTTCTCCATTCAAATTTCCAGCAGTCCAAATTCCTTCTAGTGTTTCTCCGTTTTTAAAGGAAAGTTTTCCTTTTCCATGTCGCACATTATCCTGCCAATTGCCTTCGTATTTTTGTCCATCTTCCCAAACATAGATTCCAAAACCATTGCGTTTTTCATCTTTCCAATCGCCCCAATACCCTAATTCTGGTTGAAATTTCATAAGATAGGTGTTGGGATTGGGCAGAAATTGTACTTTTTTGAATTTATTCGGATAACGATCAATCGCTGGCACTAAATATTTACTTGTAGACGAATATCCTAATTGCTCTACTACGACAAAGTCCACATTTTTGCTTTGTAAATAGGCAACTTGAGCTTCTCTGTCAGGCGTGCGTTGGTAATTAGTCACATATTTTTTTGAAAAAAGATAAAATAATCCTTCTTTCCGTACAGCAGTAACCGAATTGTCCGCAGTGTTTTCGCGAACCCAATCTGCTAATGTAAAATAATTTGCATAACTATCCGCATACGGCGTCATTGCTTTTTGATGTAATTTAGAAATTGAGCCACTTCCATAAATAATAGCCCAACTTGCAATGAGTATGACCACAAGCGCAGGCACCAGTTTTTTCTCGTGTTTTGAAGCGATTCGTAATCCTAGCCACTGCAAAAATTGAATCATCCCAAAAACACTTAAAAAAATAAGAACAGGCACTAAAGGTAAAATAAAACGCGTTCCATACCACACACTTGGCCACACCATCAATAATGCAAAAAATGCCAATACATACAGCAGAACAAACACACGAAATTTTAGCAATTTATAAATGCCGAACGCGATGCTTGCTAACAATACCAAACCGATCAACCATTCTGTAAAAGGTGCTGCTACTTTCACATATAGTACTTCTTCAGAAGAAACCATTGCCGAAGGAATTTCTTTGGTAATGTATCGTTCTATGTTGATCCAAATTCGTTCTATCAAATCTGAGAAGCTAATCGTGCCCAATTCAGGTTGGTATGGATTTTTTAATGAAAGTTGTGAAATGTATGTATTTCCCGTAGCATTCATCCCACGAAAAAACCATGGAAGATAGAGAATGACAAAACCACCAACCAAACTGACAGCATAACGCCAATACTTTTTGAGTACTAAATAACAAAAAATGCTTCCAAATAGTGCCAACGCTACGGAACGAATGTAAAAGGAAAACGATACACAAATGATCAACGCTATGAAGAGTCCGTTTTTAAAAACAGGTTTTGAAAAGTCGATTCTACACAATAACCAAATAGAAAGCAAGGAGAAAAATAAGAACGGAATTTCGCTCATCATAATGGTTGCATATCCTAAAATATGGAAATTGAGCAAGGCTATACA
>JBCCLS010000205.1:0-6320 GCA_039026835.1 Bacteroidota bacterium
GGAGATGATTCTGGCAAAATATTCTATGGTAAATAAAATGGTAATAATCCATTCTGAAACATCGAGAAACGTTCCGTATTCTCTTGCAAAATCATCCACACTTTCTAGCATGACTAGCGCAATACTTGCCAAAATTAATATCAGTAAAATGACATCAAAAAGCTTTCCTGCGGGCGTGTCTGCCTCATAAATAATTTCGTGAAGTTTTGATCTCCAATCTTTCGCCATGTTGCTAAAGTACTATATTTTCTCTTTAATACCGAGTCGCGTATTTTTTTGGAGAATGGCCACCTTTCCGAAAAATGCTTTCAATTCTTGATATTCTTCGGGTTCAAAATAGAAATTGTTCAGGATCAGTTTGAACGATAAGTTCAATTGTCCGCCTTGCTGCACTGTTTTAATCGCGCATACTGCTTTTCCGTTTGCCAACGTAAAATTTTGATCTTCGGGAAGATTTGTAAATTCAAAATTGGGCGGAATTGAAACTAAAAAACGAGTTGTATACACACGTGAAAACGAAAAATCAACTGGATATTGGCGTACTTCAAGTTGGAACGGATTTTTAGAAAATATTTTCATAAAAAACGGATCTAAAAATGTTTCACCACCAGAAAATCCATCTTCATCAAACTGAAACGTAAACTCTTCTTTTAGTGGTTTTTCTACATTCATCAAATGCTCCACTTGATATTCTTCAACTTCTAAAAATGTCAGTCGTTCTTCAAAATCGTCCAAATATGCTTCCGTATCTTTTTCAGACAATTCATTGCGTTTTTCATAGCCTAAATAGCCTACATTAGTTTGTGATAATTTTCCTTTGGCAGTTCCGTCTTCGTTTACATTTATTCGTACAATCGTATTTTGACGATTTTGTTGATAGGGATTAATTGTCATCCAATAACTTGGATTTTTAAAGTCCATGGCACGTCCTTGATAATTGAGTGCTCGAATAGGCAACAGTCCAAAAGACAAGGCTTTTTCCGTTGCATCCAATAAAAAAGTCTCGTCGTCAATTGTCACTTTCGCAATCAGATAATTAAAGTCAGACATGACCGGATGTTTCTGAGTAGGCAATCCTCTGCTGCGTGTAGAAAGCATGACGGTCTCCGTTTTTATACCAGCCGCCAACAAGCTATTGACCAAAGACAAATTGATCTCAGCAACATTTCCTATTTTATTTTGAAATGCTTGGCGCACATTGGCATCTTCAAATAACCCAAAATCGCCATCCCACGCATAATGATTTTTGATAAATGCGTACACTTTCTGCGCTCTTTTTAGTGCATAAGTTTCTGCTAATGTTTCTTTGGGAAGTTGATTTTTAAAGAAGGTTTTTCGCTTTACTTGTGCACCAATATCTTTGTCTTTTCGCATTTCTTTGTCCACGGCTTCCCAGGTTTTGGTATACACATCTCT
The DNA here is from genome assembly GCA_039026835.1 of Bacteroidota bacterium. Taxonomy (GTDB): domain Bacteria; phylum Bacteroidota; class Bacteroidia; order Flavobacteriales; family Flavobacteriaceae; genus Kordia. Next base: position 1,417 of record JBCCLS010000205.1, read on the forward strand.
TCCGCCTTCAATGCGCACATATTCAGACAATTCAAAAGCAATTTTAGACAAATAATTATTCGGCGAAAGCATATACGATTCCTCTACAAATGCAGGAATATCTTTCATAGCATATTTCAAAAGTTCGCAATCTGCACGTCCAAGAAGTCCAGGAATTTTAAAGCATCTTTTTTTAACGCTTGCTTTGTTAATATCTAGTTTTTGAAAACCTTTCAATATTCGGTTATAGCGGAAGTTTGCTGGAATTTTAGCATTAAACTCACTGTACACTTTTGGAATGTCTGATTGAAAATCCCAGCCTTCAAAGTTGAAATAAAAAGGTGATAGTAAGGTATATTGATATTCTAAAACGCTCCCAACTTTTACATTTGGAAAGGTAAAACGCATTTCACTGTAAAAACTGTTCCGATCAACCGCATACACTTCGTCCTTCGCAAGTTCATTTGTTCCGTCCAGATTGTGAGTAATGGCTTTCACATTTTTAATCTCTTCAAAAGCATTCTTTCCGCGATAATACGGAATGGTAATTTTAGCTTGGTCAATTCCTTGTTTGTCTAAAATTTTAATTTTGGCATAATAGTGCTTAATAATAAAAAAGCGCCCGTTGATGGCTTCAAAATAATTTTCTCCATATTCTTCTAGTACGACGGCATGTGCTTTGGTATCTTTTGCGTAGACAGTCATGTTGAGTTCGTCTTGCGAGACTCTATTAAACTTGATACTCATCGGATTTTGTCCGTACAAAGTCATAGTGCATAAAATGGTAACGAGTATGTGTATCGGTTTCATCTGTTATTTCTTTTTGATGGTTATGCGTAAATTTTCTTGTAATATTGACAGTTGGGTGAAGAATTTTTTCACTTCTTGATATTCCGCCGTTTCAAAGTAAAAGCTAGTGAGTTTTAGTTGAAATATCATATTTAGCTGTCCACCTTTTTGAAGGATTTTGACACCGCAGGAAGCTTTTTTACCTGGAATTATAAACGCTTGCGTTTCTGGAATAGTGGTAAATTCATAATTCTCCGGAATCGACATGGAAACACGTGTGGTGTAGGTACGTGGATATGCAAAATCTATTGGAAACTGTCGTGTATCTGCTTGAAATGGATTTTTAGAAAATACTTTGATAAAAAATGGATTGAAAAATGTTTCGGTATCCGTAAAAGCATCTTCATCAAACACGAGTTGAAATTCTTCCTGAAAAGGACTTTCAACAATAGCAACATCTTCCGTTTTATAATCGTCTATTTCAAAAAGTAGTACATCTTTTTCAATTGCTTTCAATAAGGCATTGGTTGCAGACTCCGATTGCTTGCTACGCTTTTTATACGCTAAATATCCTGTACTTTTTTGCGTAATTCTACCTTCGGTATTTCCGTCGGAATTAATTTTTAGACTTATAAATGTATTTTGTTCATTTTCTCCATACGGATTGATAGCGCCCCAATAACTAGGTTGCTTAAAATCCATGGCACGTCCTACATTATTCAAAGCGCGAATGGGCAACATTCCAAAGGGTAATTCTTTCTCCGTAGCATCTAGCAGAAATACTTCTTCATTAATGGTAATTTTAGCAATAACATAATTAAAGTCTGACATGACTGGCGCATCCAATCTCGGCATGCCTCTGTTGCGTGTGGACAGAAATACAGTTTCTACTGGAATTTTGGCTGCCAAATAGCAATCAATCAGCGATAAGTTGATTTCAGTTGAATTTCCGATTCCTTCTTTAAACGCTTTTTTTACATTTGCATTATAAAACAACCGATTTTGTCCGTTCCACGTGTAATGATCTCTAACAAACTCATAAATTTTTTGTGCTTTGACACGAAGTGATGTTTCTGCTAAAATCTCTTCTGGAAGTTTATTTTTAAAAAAGCCTTTTTTTCGCAGCTGTTTGCCAATACCTTCATCCTTTCGCATTAGTTTGTCTACATCGTCCCAGGTTTTGGTGAACACGTCTTTTCCTCTTTCAAAACGCTTAAATTCAGATAACTCAAAGACTAATTTTGAAATATAATTGTTCTTAGAAATCATATACGGTTCTTCGCGAAATGCAGGAATATCTCGCATGGCATATTTTACCAATTCACAATCCGCTTTGATACGATTTCCAGGTATTGAGAAGCACTTTTTTTTAATTGTAGAAGTATTGATATCAAGTCGTTGGTTGCCTTTTAAAAATCGGTTGTAGCGATAGTTAGATAGAATTTTTGCTCTAAATTCACTATATATCTTTGGAAGATGCGATTGAAAATACCAACCGTCAAAATTATAGAAAAAAGGAGTTTTGAGTGTGTATTGATATTCAAGTATGCTACCAGCCTTAACATTGGGAAAAGTAAAGCGTTTTTCGCTGCGAATACTACTTGTGTTGACAACATAAATTTTTTCCAAATCCAGCTCATCTTTTGAGTCCAAATTGTGCGTGATGGCTTTTATATGTAACAGTTCTTCTTTTCTATGAAAAGGAATCTTAATATTTGCTTCTTGCACGCCTTGCTTGTCTAGAATCTTGATTTTTGCAAAAAAATGCTTCATCAAATACATGCGACTATCGATAAACTCAAAATAATAATCACCGTATTCTTCCAAAACTACGGCATGCGCAGACAGATCTTTTTCGTACACATTCATGCGTAATGCGGCATCCGAAACATTATTAAATTTAATAATCATCGGATTTTGTCCATACAATGTCATGGAACATAAGATGGTAGCCAGTACATAAATCGGTTTCATAAGAGTGTTAACGTATGTATTATAAAGTGATGATTTTGAATTTGTTTTTGCGGCGAAGATGACTTTGGATGATGTGCTGTACATCTCGGTTATTTTGCATAGGCGTAATAATCGTTTTTAGCACGTCTTTATTGGTAATTTGATAGTTGAGACTGTAAAAACCAAATCCTTTGTAGGCGCCGTTTTCTATTAAAATAACACTGCGTTCGTCGTGGTGGCGTCCACGGTCAATAATCAGCATGTTTTTATTTGTATAACTGTATTTGTCAATCGCTTCCTGTACGCGTTGGTTGTATAATTCAGGACTTTCCTCATGTGTACACGCGCCATTACATCCTTTCAATTCATACTGAAAACAGGTATTTTTTGAAGTATCTAATTCGTTTATTTTCAAACAGAGCTGAAATTCCTCTGACAATTGCGCCATCACATGTTTGGCTTGCGACAAATTGGTAAATGTAGTAATGTATTTTTTACGTCGATCGGCTTTTTCAATACGAAATCCTATATATCCGTCTTCATTTTTATAGGAATTCATGGCATATTGAAACACACTTTTTCGTTGTGCCCGATTGTACATGGGTTTTTTACGTTTGATTTCTTCACTTTCTTTCAATAAGGCAATCAATTCGCTTCCGGTGCGTTCAAAGGTAACGGCAGCTACTTGTTTTTGTATTTTTTTTGATTTATTATTGGTGCCTGTAAAGTGTTGATTGACACGTTTTTTGATATTCTTACTCTTCCCGATGTAAATAATAGCACCTTTTACATTATGAATATAATATACGCCTGTTGCAGAAGGTAAATTTTCCAGCATATCGAGAAGTCGCGTCGCTACTTTTTTCTTGATTTCTGTTTTGACTGCTTGCTGAATGATATTTTTTTCAGAATCTTTATCTAAAAGCAATTGAAACAGTTTTACAGTCGCCAGTGCATCGCCAGAAGCTCTATGTCTGTCACTCATCGGAATGCCTAATGCACGTACCAATTTTCCAAGTTTGTACGATTCCATTTCTGGAATGAGTTTTTGAGAAAGTTCTACAGTACACAAGGATTTGCGTTTGTATTCGAAACCTAAACGTTTGAATTCGGTTTGCAGAATTCGATAATCAAAACTGGCATTGTGTGCTACAATAATACAGTCTTCGGTAATTTCCACCACACGTTTGGCAATTTCATAGAATTTAGGTGCATCGCGAAGCATTTTATTATTAATGCCCGTCAAGTTGACGACAAAAGGTTGAATTTCGCGTTCAGGATTCACTAAGCTTATAAACTGATCTACAATTTCATGCCCATCAAATCTATAAATAGCAATTTCAGTAATTCCTTCTTCATTATATTTTCCACCGGTGGTTTCTATGTCGACTATTGCGTACAAACGATATGCATTGTTTTTGATATTTCGGTATAAATATAAAATATCCTAAACAGCTTACCTAAGTAATGACGTTTAATATTAAAAAAACAGGGCAAAATACGCGTAAAAGTGTATTTAATACTTTTCCTACAAGTGAATTTGTGGTAGGATTTGGTGATTTTAAAAAATATCGTAGTCGATTTAAAATACCACTTGAAGCATAAAAATGATAGATTAACCGTAATTTCTTGCTCCAAAAATACTACTTCCAATGCGAACCATAGTGCTGCCTTCTTCAATTGCCAATTCGTAATCACCGCTCATGCCCATGGAAATGATTTCTAAATTTGGATAGACTTTTAATAGCGAATCAAACGTGGTTTTAAGGTATTTAAATTCGTGTTGCACTTGTTTCATATCATCGGTAAACGTTGCCATGCCCATGAGTCCGATAATGTCTACATTTTCTAATGCTTCGAACTCAGAAGAATCGAGGAGCGTTGCAGCATCTTCTGCAGACATCCCAAATTTGGAATCTTCTTCAGCAATCTTGATTTGTAACAAACACATAATTTGACGATTGTGCTTTTTGGCTTGTTTGTCAATTTCTTTGAGCAACTTTAAACTATCTACACCGTGAATTAAATCTACAAATGCTGCCATGTACTTGACTTTATTGCGTTGTACATGTCCGATCATATGCCAAGAAATATCTTTAGGAAGTTGTTCCCATTTTTCTGCCATTTCTTGAATTTTATTTTCTCCAAACACGCGTTGTCCGGCGTTGTATGCTTCCTGTAAA
>JBCCLS010000206.1:0-6310 GCA_039026835.1 Bacteroidota bacterium
ATATATTGTGTATATTTTATATACATATAAGATATTTTATATGTGCTATCACTATCGCCAAATAAAAAATCAAATACATGAAGTGAAATTTTAATAACCGCAGAAAAAATAATATTTTGCACGTAACGCCAAGATTCAATCACAATATTCATGAAAAAAATATTAATCATACAGAACAAACGCATTGGAGATGTGCTGATTAGTTCTGTGATTGCCAATAACATCAAAAAACTATTCCCCGAAAGTCACGTTGATTTTATGGCGTACGATTTTACCAACGGCGTTTTGGAACACAATCCAAATATTGATACCATTATTCCCATCAATGAAAAAGAATTGAAAAAGATTCCCAATTTGATCAAAATGATTCGCAGCGTGCGCAAAGCGAAATACGATATTATTTTTGATCCGTATTCAAAGTTACAAAGTCGTTTGATTTGTTATTTTTCGGGGGCGAAATACCGTATTGGAAACAAACGCAAGCACAAAAAATTACCACTTCGCTTCTACTCACATCCAATTAATTTATTGGATGAAAAAACGCAGGTGTGCGGCAAAGCAATTGAAGATCGTATCAATTTAATTACCAGTGTATTTCCGTTGGAGCATCCTGATTTTGAACCTAAAATTACGCTGACAGAAGATGAAAAAGCATATCCAAAACTAAACAAATACAAGCATCCTGTATTGATGTTGGGTATTTTAGGAAGCACACCACAAAAATCCATGCCGTACGAGTATATTGCTGAAATTGTAGATTATTTGGCTTCCAAGTACAACGTACACATTCTCTTCAACTATGCACCAAAGCAAAAAGCGGAAGCTGATAAAATTTATGAACTTTGTCAACACAAAGAAAGCATCATTCTAAACATTTATGAGGATAGTATTCGCGGTTTTATACGACTGATGTATGCGTGTGATTTGATGGTGGCGAACGAAGGTGGTATTGTGCATATTGCCAAAGCGTTGAACAAACCGACGTTTACTATATTTTCGCCGTATGTAAATAAAGATCACTGGGCGAGCTTTGAAGATGGAAAACTGCATGAATCTATTCATTTATTAGAGGAAAAACCAGATTTATTTGATACTTTTACTTTTGAAGAGCGTAAGAAAATAGAGGAAAATCCACATGCCTTGTATCAACAGTTAACTCCAGAAATGATCATCCCTAAATTGGAACAATTTCTAAAGTTACATTTAAAAAAATACCATGAATCTGATAGATAAATTTCATAATTGGCGACGAAAACTTCGTTGGAATAAACAATACCGCAAAGGGCGTTGGGATAATTTGCGCAATCCGATTGAAGCAGAACGCTATCATACGATTATTAGATTCATCAAAAATTATGGTAAAAAACAGCCAAGCATTCTCGATTTGGGAGCTGGCGAAGGCGTATTGAATGAATATTTAGATGATGAAATTTTTAGTTATTTCTTGGGAATGGACTTTTCGGAAGTCTCTATCCAAAAAGCAAAAGCCAGAAACTTTACGAAATCAGAATTCATCACCGCTGACATTCACAACTATACACCTAGTCAAAAATTTGATGTCATTATTTTTAATGAAGCTTTTTATTATGTGCACGAATCTGAGAAGCAAAACGTACTCGACCGAATGCTAGCACATTTAAACGACAACGGAATTCTAATTGTCTCTATTTATCGTGAAGGCGTTGGTTGTTGGGAATACTTCGACAAACTACAGAAACTTGATTTTACTACCGTGACTACTGACGAGGAGAAAACGTATTGGAAGATTGGGGCTTATAAATTGTAAATGTTAAATGTTAAATGTTAAATGTTAAATGTAAAAGTGTTTCATTCTAAAATCAAATGACACTTTTGTACATTTTTAAACGTCATTACGAGGATTTTATCAAAACTCAACTCCTCACCTACTAAAATACCATGAGCGAAGCGATACCAAAATATTAACAGGCATAGCCACTTTTTAATGTAACAATTTATCAATTTGAAAATGTAGCAATGTTTATTTCAAAGATGAATCTTGCATTAATTTAGACAGATTACCACGACTGCGTCTCGCATTGACGAATATATTTTTAATGTAACAATTTATCAATTTGAAAATGTAGCAATGGGTATTTCAAAGATAAATCTTGTGTTGATTTAAACAGATTACTATGCTTTGCTCGCAATGACGAATCAAAGATTTTATCAAAAACGCAACTCCTCACATACTAAAATACCAAGAGCGAAGCGATACCAAAATACTAAAAGGCGTAGGCGCTTTTTTTAATGTAACAATGTGTCAATTTGAAAATGTAACAATGAATATTTCAAAGATGAACCTTGCTTTAATTTAAACAGATTGCCGCGCTATGCTCGCAATGACGAATCAAAGATTTTATCAAAAACGCAACTCCTCACCTCCGAAAATACAAAGAGCGAAGCGATACCAACATACCAAAGCGAAGCGTGACTAAAATACTAAAGGCAAAGCCGTGACCAACAGGCGAAGCCGATACTAACATACTAACAGCGAAGCGATACCAACATACTAACAGCAAAGCGCTACTCCTCCTTCACAATCCCAAAATCTGTCCACTTGCGCTGTTCATCTTTAGTAGTCTTGCGAATGGCTAAGTTTTTATTGATGGATTCCTGATTTTTATACCCACGCGGATGATCTAAATGTATGCAAACCGCACTGTATCTAATTTGCTTACTTTTTAAACCGTAATTGAACAAACGTTCACCCAATTCGCGATCTTGTCCGCCATATTGCATGCGTTCGTCAAAACCGTTAATCGCAACAATATCTTCTTTCCAGCCTGACGCATTGTGTCCGTTCCAGCTTGCATTTGTTGGCGTGATAGCGTTTAAAAAGCGTGATTTTAATCCAGCGGAAGTGAGTTTATTATTTTTAAAGGAAGCTTTCAAACCATGTTTCTTCAACCATGAAACATCAAAACAATTACCCTCGTAAATATCTTCTTTTGTAATCAATTCCGAGATACTCATTGGTAGCATAAAGTATCCTCCCGAAAGGAAAAAACCTTCTTCACGATGCTTTACATGATGCTCTACAAAATCGGCACGTGGAATGCAATCACCATCCGACATAATGATGTACGGCGTACTGCATTGGACAATCGCTTTGTTGAGAATTTGCGATTTCTGAAAGCCATTATCTTCATGCCACACATGCACAATTGGGTAAAAAACTTCGTTGCGAATTTCATTAATCAAATCAATGGTTTCTTGCTTAGAGCCATCGTCTGCAATGACAATTTCAAACAAGCGATAGGTTTGATTGTTGTATCCGTGTAAAACTTTGGCTAACCACTCAGGAGAGTTGTATGTACTGATAATTATGGAAGTGTCTATTGTTGTCATACCGACTGCAAAGATAAAGTTTTCAATGAAAAAATTATATGTACTTTTGTGGTTTAAATTTGTCATGCCAACACTCACTGTCATCATTCCTACGTATAACGAAGCTTTGTATCTGAAAGATGCTTTGTATTCGGTGCAATTTGCCGATGAAATTATTGTGATTGATTCGTTCAGTACAGATGCTACAGTTGCCATCGCGGAAGCGCACGGCTGTAAAGTCATCACTCGAAAATTTGATAATTTTTCCAATCAAAAAAATCATGCATTGGAGTTTGCTACCTGTGATTGGGTGTTGTTTTTAGATGGTGACGAACGCATTACGTATCCGCTACAGCGAGAAATTTTAGCAGCGATGCAATCTGGAAAACACACGGCATACAAGTTGAATTTTCCTCATTTTTACATGAATCGCTTTTTGTACTATCACAATAACGATGTCACACGATTGGTGGTTCGGGAAAAGTGTCATTTTGAAGGAAATGTACACGAAAAACTAATCGTAGATGGTTCGGTTGGAAAGCTCAAAAACAAAGTGTTGCATTACACGTATAAAGGTTTGCTACATTACATCAGTAAAAAAGACAAATACGCGTGGTTTCAGGCAGAACGCATGTTGGAAAAAGGAAAAAAAGCAACGTATTTTCATTTGGCATTCAAACCGTTGTACCGTTTTTTTCATGAATATATTGTAAAACGTGGTTTTATGGATGGCGTGCCTGGGTTGGCAGTTGCTGGCATCAATGCGTATGGCGTATTTTCACGATATGTGAAATTAATTTTACTTCAAAAAGGGATTCGTTAGAATAACAATAAACGGATTTTTTCGTACTATTCATCTACAAATTCCCTTTCATTTATCTAAAAAATCAAATTTACCTAGCGACAAATTGTAATTTTGAGCAGTGTATTTTTCTAAATACATTACCCCTTTTTATTACTACCAAAAGAGTTCTTCCCTAAGAACTCTTTTGCCCTAAAGGAAAAAATATTTATACCTTATTGTTTGGCTATTTCTGAAGCAATATGTACCCACTTTACTTCCCAATTTGTATTGCCGTGACTCCCAGTTGTAAAGAATAAAAACTTATGATCTGGGGTTACATAAGGATTTCCTTGCCCGAATGTATTGATGGATTTGTCCAATTTTTTAGTATTAACCCAATTCCCAGAGCCATCACTAAAACTAATGTATAGATCGAGCTGATCTTCAATGCTAGCAAATACTAAATACTCTTCTTTTGGTGAAATATAAGGTGTGCATTTATCAAAATCTTTCTCCATTGCGATGGAAGCTTTTTGAGCATTTTCAAATGTACCTTTGTTACTTTTAGCATAGTAAATATCCATTTCGCTATAATCTAAATTGCTTGCATGAAAATATAACGTTCCTGAATGAGTCAATGTAGGATGCGAGAGTAGTTTGTCTCTTAAATTCGGAATATCTACATACATAGGTTTGCTCCACTTTCCATCTATTTTTTCTGACTTCCAAATATGCCAAGTTTCTGGAATAGCAGTCATATTTGTAGGTCTTGTAGAACTAAAGTAGATCGTATTTCCGTCAGGAGAAAAAATCATTCCATGATCATTATGTATACTATTAAAAAAAGCCTTTTTTGGCGTTGACCATTTTCCGTGATTTTTTTCAATCATATACGTATCAAATTGTGTATAATCTTTGTTGGATAACGTATAATAATATTGATCTATAGTTGGGTTAAATATTCCTTTGTGAATAATTTTATCTTCGGGTATTAAATCTGGTCTGAATACAATAGGAGTTTCCGCAGGCACTTTTTCTGTCAAAAAAATAGTCTTATCATTATTGCAACTGAACATACTGATAATCAAAAGAAAGAGATATACTTTTTTCATAAACTTCTTGTTAAAAGAAAAGTGACTTCCCTCGTTTTAATTTGGAAATAAACTTTTTGAGTGAATCTTCTCCTTTGATGTCTAAGCGTTGTACTTCGTAATTATTTTTGAAAGGATAATTGTTGACGCGATTTCCAATACGCAATCCGAATGCCACTTTGTTTTCGTCTAGTATTTTAAAAAACGTTTGTTGTTTAGGATTTTTTCGGGGAAATTTTCCATACGGATATGCCAACACGTTGCTCACATTCAATTCGTTTTCCTGAATAAATGATTGGCACTTTTCAAAATCATCGTTGATTTCTTCGGTTGAAAGAGCATCGTATTTTTTATGTGCGTACGAGTGCAAACCCAATTCAATTGTGGCTGCATCCATACTTTTAAGTTGCGCAACCGACATGAGTTGTTCGTTCCCTGTATTCCATTCGTCCAAACCGCCAACATATTGAAATGGAATGTAAAAACAAGCTTTTAAATTGTATTTCTGTAACAATGGATACGCCAATTCCAATTGATTGACATAGACGTCATCAAACGTAATAATGACTGCTTTTTTGGGGAAAAATGCTGGAGATTTGAGTTGCTGCAAGTCACTAAAATGCAAACTGGTATATCCGTTTTCTTGTAAATACTGAAATTGCGCTTCTAAATGTTCAGTAGCAATAGTCAATCCATTACTTTGAGAAGCATCTGTCGTCACAGCGTGATACATTAAAATGGGCAGTTTTGGCATTTTGTTGATATTGATTGATTCAATGATTGAATGACTTTTCAAAAATAAGATTCTTTTCAAGATTTAAAGCTGCAACTCGGTAATCTTTATAAAATCATTACTTTTGTCGCAATTGGTGTATTTTAAAAGAATATTGATCATACATACGAAAGCAAATGTTATTTTTCTTATTCATTTTTATCGCGTTTTTTATTTTTTATCCAAAAGTCAGCGGAAGAGAACGAACCAATTCAAGTTATTACATAAAGAAAAATCTACGTCCCAAAGAAAAATCAACCAATGCAGAAGATTAGTGCGTTAGCCATTACATACAATGAGGAAACACATATTGAA
>JBCCLS010000207.1:0-6276 GCA_039026835.1 Bacteroidota bacterium
ATTCAGGAATTCCTGAAGTTTGTGATAATAAGTGATGTATGGTAATTGGATATTTTTTAGATGGATACTCAGGAACATATTTTTGAATGGTATCTGATAATGCCATTTTTCCGTCTTCTACCAATTGCAAAATGGCAGCAGACACAAATTGTTTGGTCATTGAACCAATTTGAAAAACCATATTAGGTTGTAACTTTCGCTTGGGCTTTAATGACGCTAAACCATAAGCTTTCTCAAAAATTACAGTTCCTTTTTGAGCAATCAACACTACGGCGCCAGGTTCTTTTTTAGAATACTCTTGTTGTAAAAAAGCATCTATTTCTTGTATCTGTTTTTTAGTATGCTGTGCATTTGAGATACACACTACACACATCATGAATACGCTTAACCAATATTTTTTCATCTTTCAAATTTTTGAACAAATGAAGGGCTTTTTGGGGATCAAATCTATCCAAATCTAGATTTGAGTATAGTTTTTGCGTGAATTTAGCACTGAAAATAGAACTAGTTATTTTTTTCGTGTGCTTTTCGGAATTCGCTTGGTGATTGATTTGTGATCGATTTAAAAACACGCTGAAAGGTAGCTTGCGAATTAAAGCCACATTCAAAAGCAATGCCTGTGATGGTTAAATTGGTATCGTTCGTTGCCAAAAGTCGTGATTTAAATGCTTCTACGCGATACGTATTTACATACTCATTAAAACTTTTATGAATGTGTTGATTCAATACGGAAGAAATGATTTTTTGTGGAATATTGATCTCTTGGACTACATCTGAAAGTTTTAGAGAAGGATTCAAAAATAGTTTTTTTGCAGTCATGGCATCTTCTAACTTTGAGATGGTTTGTTGCACAGTAGCTTCTGATATTTCTTGATGCTTTCCATTTTTTTTATACGTTTTAAAACTGATGATATAACCGTTGATTCCCAACCAATACAATAGTACAATTAACGGAATATACACAGGATACCATCCTACACTACCTAGTAAAATGTTTGAAGAAGCTGGAATTAAATACAATATCAAATGTACAAACCAAATTCCAGAAAAAATTGCAAAACCCAGTACAAAGTGTTGTACCCAACGCAGTGAATCTTGTTGTTTGTGTGTTGCTTTGTGACGAGAAAGTAACTGAAAAGAAAACCACAAATAAATAGTCAACGATAACCATCGAGGAATATCTACATAGGTATCATATGTATCTATAAACAATCCCACATCAAAGCTATTCGCACTTATAAAACCGAGATAACCGCCAAATATATATCCTAGAATCACCAAACTCGGTATCAAATCTAAAATAGTCGTGTAAAAATGCTTGCGATGTTTCTTGGTCAACACAAAATTTGGCTCAAGAACAGATTTTACATAAAAAAACACCAACGGTCCAGCCGGCATAATAACGACCCAAGGAAATACCGCTTCAAAAAGATTCCAAAAAAAGACACTTGAGCCTTCAACCGCTTCTAGCAAATAAATATTAAAACAAGCTAAGGAAATCAGTAAAATTAGCCATGCCAATAAGCGACTAGCTTGTTTGTGTATCTTCAATCGGAACAATAAAACACACATAATGGCACCTTGTAAAGTTCCCAGTAAAATAATAATATTTAAAAAATGCTGCACGAAAAGTATACGTATTCGTTAATTATAATGTGTTGTAAATTTACTAAATACGCGCTTCTACCATCAAATAAACTGTATAATTGTTACGAATCTTTGAAATATACTGTTGGTTTTCTTAATAAAACCTTAAGGAATACACATTTTTGTTTCGGTTTTGTTAATTTGCAAGGCAAAACTCAACACGATTATGAAGTTGTATCCTATTCAGGCTGGAAACTTTAAACTTGATGGTGGCGCTATGTTTGGCGTTGTTCCAAAATCACTGTGGCAACGCACCAATCCTGCAGATGCCAATAATATGATTGACATTGCAGCACGTTGTTTGTTGATTGAGGATGGAGATCGACTCATTCTTGTAGATACAGGCATGGGAAACAAGCAAAGTGACAAATTTTACGGATATTATTATCTCTGGGGCGATGATTCTATCGAAAAATCACTTCAAAAATACGGTTTCCACAAAGATGACATTACCGATGTATTTATGACGCATTTACATTTTGACCATTGTGGCGGTAGCATTCAATGGAACAAAGATCGTACAGGATACGAACCTGCCTTTAAAAATGCGCGTTTTTGGAGCAACGAAAATCATTGGCAATGGGCAACACAACCTAATAGACGCGAAAAAGCTTCGTTTCTTAAAGAAAACATCCTTCCGATGCAAGAAAGTGGTCACCTCAACTTTATTGCACAACCAGCACTTGATATTTTAAAAAATTCAGCGCTGGGTTTTGATGTCTTTTTTGCAAATGGTCATACCGAAAAACAAATGATTCCCATGATTCAGTACAACGGAAAAACCATCTGTTTTATGGCAGATTTATTGCCAACCGTTGGACATTTACCACTTCCTTTTGTGATGGGATACGACACCCGACCTTTGTTAACATTAGACGAAAAAGAAAAATTTCTCAACATGGCAGCAGATAACAATTTTTATCTCTTCCTCGAACACGATGCACACCATGAAATTATTACAGTAAAACACACAGAAAAAGGAGTAAGACTCAATGAAGTTTTTACGTGTAATGATATACTTTAAAACACAATTTATATACTATTAATTTAAACTAATGAAAATACTAAAACCCTCAATTTTTGTTGCTTCCTTTCTAGTTTTAGCAGCATGTACTACTACAGCTCCCATTTTATCAACTCCCATAGAAAATATTGATGCAACTCCTTTGAAAGAGCGCGCATTGTCCAAAGAAGAATTGAAATCGTGGGGACACAAAGACTTAATTACGGATACCATTCCTGGAATGAGCATAGACAAAGCGTATGCAGAAATCTTAAAAGACAGAGAAGGAAAAAAAGTGCTGGTCGCAGTGTTAGACTCAGGAATTGATATTGATCATGAGGATTTAGACGATGTCATTTGGACCAATCCAAAAGAAATTCCTAATAATGGAAAAGACGATGACAAAAACGGATATATAGATGATATTCACGGTTGGAACTTTTTAGGTGATTCTTATAATGAAAATCTGGAAAAAACGCGTATCGTTAAAAAAGGAGCAAGTCATCCAAAATATGCAGAAGCAAAAGCACAAATAGAAGCAGATTACAAAAAATATGCTGGTCGTAAAAATCAAATTGAGCAAATTGGTGCACGTATAAAAAGTGCCAATGCAGCACTCAAGGCATATTTAAAAAAGGATACTTATACATTTGACGAAATAAATAGCATCAAAGAACCAGATGCAACCTTGGCTAGACATATATTGATCGCGAAGCGTATTATGAGTTTAGGAGAATTTGAAAATTTGAATGAAGTAGAACAAGATATCGATGAAAATATTACATCTCTTTCGGAGCGCTTAAACTACAATTTAAATGCAGATTTTGACGGCCGTGCTGTTGTGGGAGATGATCCGTATGATATTACAGATACTCAGTATGGAAATGGCAATGTAAAACATTCTGTAAAGACAGAATCTCACGGAACACATGTAGCCGGAATTATTGCTGCAGAACGTAACAATGGTATTGGAATGAATGGTGTGGCAGATAACGTAGAAATTATGTCGGTTCGTATGGTTCCTAACGGAGACGAATATGATAAAGATGTAGCTCTGGGAATTCGGTATGCGGTAGATAATGGCGCTAGAATTATCAATGCAAGTTTTGGTAAATATTTTTCTCAAAATAACGAATGGGTTCGTGATGCCATCGCTTACGCGGGAAAAAACAATGTATTAATTATTAAAGCCGCAGGAAATGAAAATGAAAACCTAGATGAAAAAGCAGTGTTTCCAAACGATCAAACGCCAACTGGACCAGAAGTGTCTGATACATTCTTAACCGTTGGAGCACTTACCAATAAATATGGTTCAGAAATGGTTGCCGAATATTCTAACTATGGACAAAACAATGTAGATGTTTTTGCACCGGGATCAAGTATTTACTCTACATTTCCAGAGAACGAATACAAAGCTATCAACGGAACTTCAATGGCGGCTCCTGGAGTTTCTGGAATTGCAGCATTGATTATGTCTCAATATCCAAAATTAACAGCTGCTCAGGTGAAGAAAATCATTATGAAATCTGGTTTGTTCATCAATAGAGATGTCATTGTGGATCAATCAAAAGATGCCATGCCATTTTCCAAAGGATCAAAAACTGGTAGAATAGTAAATGCATACAACGCACTTATCTTAGCTGATAAAGTAAGCAGAAGAAAGGTAAAATTGTAATCTCATAAATTAAAAATCAAAAAATGATACAAAATTTTAACAAATTCGGTATTCTGCTGGCTTTAGCACTTCTTGCCTGCAAACCTCAGCAAGCTGCTACAAACGCAGATAAAAGTAATAAAGTCAATACTGAAAATACTGCCTATCCAGGATATTGGCAACAAAAGGTTAATTATGAGATGAATATTGATATGAATGTAAATAACTATCAATATACAGGAACACAAAAATTAGTATACACAAACAACTCACCTGATGTGTTGGATAAGGTATACTATCATTTGTACTTCAATGCATTTCAACCTGGTAGTGAAATGGACGTACGTTCAAGAACGATATCAGATCCTGATAGAAGAGTAGGCGATCGCATTAGCAAACTATCTGAATCTGAAATTGGTTATTTACGAGTAAATTCATTAACACAGGACGGAAAGAGTTTATCTTACATAACAGAAGGTACAGTACTAGAAGTAATATTAGCAAAGCCTATTCAGCCTGGCGCTTCGACTACTTTCAACATGAATTTTACGGGACAAGTTCCTGTACAAATTCGCCGTTCTGGTAGAAATAATAAAGAAGGTGTAGCATTATCCATGACACAATGGTATCCTAAAATGGCAGAATACGACTTTGAAGGTTGGCATGCACATCCATACATAGGACGCGAGTTTCACGGTGTTTGGGGCGATTTTGATGTGAAAATTACTATTGATAAAAATTATATTTTAGGTGGATCTGGTTATTTGCAAAATCCTAATGAAATTGGATATGGTTATGAAACTGGCACTGTAAAACGTCCAGCTGGTGATACACTTACTTGGCATTTTAAAGCTCCAAATGTACATGACTTTACATGGGCAGCAGATCCTGGTTATGTGCACGATACTGTAGAAGGAGCAAATGGCGTACAACTTCATTTTTTATACAAAAGAGATCCTGCCATCAAAGACAATTGGAAGGAATTACAAACCAAAACTGCCGAAATGTTGGTATACTTTAACACATATATTGGCGAATATCCATACAAGCAATATTCTGTAATTCAAGGTGGTGACGGCGGAATGGAATATGCCATGTGTACATTAATTACTGGAAGAAGACCTTTAAGAAGTTTGATTGGCGTTACGGCACATGAGTTTGCACATTCATGGTTTCAATTTTTGCTAGCAACCAACGAATCAAAGCACGAATGGATGGACGAAGGTTTTACAAGCTACATTTCGAGTCGTTGCATGAATCATATTATGGATTACAATCAAGACAATCCAAACAACGGTTCATATAATTCCTATTTTCGACTTGTAAAGTCAGGATTTGAACAACCTTTGACGACACATGCAGATCGATATATCTACAACAGAACGTACGGTGCTTCTGCATACAGTAAAGGTGCCGTATTTTTAGCACAATTAGAATATGTGATTGGAAAGGAGAATTTAGAAAAAACCTTGAAAAAGTACTATGACGATTTCAAATTTATACATCCAACACCTAATGATATCAAGCGCACAGCAGAAAAGGTTTCTGGACTTCATTTGGATTGGTATTTAACCGATTGGACACAGACAACTAATACAATTGATTATGGTGTGAAAGAAATCAATGGAAATAAAATTACGTTAGAGCGTATTGGTTTAATGCCAATGCCTATCGATATAACTGTGCAGTATGCCGATGGTTCTAGTGAAGAGTTTTACATTCCACTGCGTATGATGCGTGGTGAAAAGCCAACAACAGCTACAATCAAAGCTGATTGGGCTTGGGCATATCCAACGTATACTTTTGAAACTAGTAAAACCGTAAAAAGTGTAGAAATTGATCCATCAGGATTTATGGCAGATGTTGACAAAGAAAATAATGTTGCAAAACAGGAATAAGTATTGCAGTTTTTGCTATATAAAAGCGACTGTTTAAAAGTACATTGAAACGTCATTCTGGACTTGATCCAGAA